>DAIDJO010000106.1 GCA_027451345.1 Solirubrobacterales bacterium | reverse complement strand
CGACGTGCTCGACGGCGCGCGGTTCAAGGACGGAATCCGAGTCACAGACGACGACAACCACGGAGACGACGGACAGCAGGACGAGAAGGTCGCCGCCTAACTCACCTCAGACGCCGATCCACAACATTTGACAATTGCCCGTCTGGAGGGCGTCCCCGCCGCAGGGCACGCGCGCTCCCGAGAAGAACCCATGACGACAAGGCGCGCCCTCAGCAGCAAAACAACCAGCCTGCGACCCCTCTACCCCCAGCCGAATACGGCGCAGGCCGTGAGGATCCAGCCTTCGAGCGGCGGCCCTGCCGACGATCGAGCTCCCACAAAAAAAGACCCGCCGGATGGCGGGTCCTTCTCGGATCGGGATAGCGGTGCGCGCCAATACGGCAACGGCAGCCGACTCGTAGTCGTGCAGCTCGCGCAGCCGGTGTCTGGGACTGCGCGCGCTGAGCCCTGCGGTCTTACTGGCGCACGTTTGGCGCCGGCACTGAGCTAAGCGGCAGCGGAAGCACGCGCATCTGCGAGGCGGCACCCGCCATCTCTGGGCAGGGCAGCAGGGTCGTGTCGGTCTGACTCAGGACTGCGATCTGTAGCGCCGCCGCATCAGCCGACATCGTCTGCTCAAGCGTCTCGTCGCAGATGCTGGCCAGGCCGGTGAACGCAAACGCCCGACCATCCTGAGTGCGCCACTGGATGACCGTCGCGTGCGGCGCCGCCTGCGCGGAAGCCGGTGATGAGAAGTCGACGTGCACGGACCGGCGCGTGCCGTCGGCGCTAGCGCGCTGCGTCAGCTGTTCGCGGTCGAAGCGCTGCCCGTTGGTGTAGATCGTCACGGTCCCGGTCGGCCTAAGGACACTAATGAGCCCGTCGACGCCGTGGAGCTGCGGGTGGTGGACAGGCGCAAATAGGACGAGGTCACGAACCGGTTCAGGGACGTGCTCGCGCAGCTGGTCGGCGATGGTCCGCTGCAGATTGCTGATCAGGTGAGCGTCGGTATCGACCGCCTCGCGGGAGCGGATCTCGTTCGCGATGCTGTGAAGCGCGAACGCGCTGTACGCGTCGAGCTCGAACTGCCGGTCGAGGTCCGGCAGGGATGCGCCACCGCTTGAGATCGTGTGGAGCAGGTCGGCGAGCTCGTGCATCGCTGTGGGCGCGCAACCGCAACGCGTGCGCAGCACAGTCCAGACGTCACGGTCCACGCCCCAGCGCCCGTCTGCGAGTGGTGCGGAGCCGATCGCGGCGCGAACCTCGCCCTGGCAATGCACGACGATCACGTTGCCGGCGAACGGTACGGGATGGCCGCCGTCGCTCTGGCAGCGAATCCATGATTGCCGGTAAAGCGAGCGGTCGAGCAGATCGACCGCAGGGTCGGTGCCAAGCTCGCGATGCGAGATCACGGTCACCTCCCCCACCTTTGCCGCGGCGCTGTGAAGCACCGAGTAGGCGAGGTCGGTCGCGGTCAGCTCGCTCGTGATGATGATCGTCTCGCACGGCTGGGCGACGTCGGCGAGCAGCGTCTCGATTGCGCGAAGGTAGGGCTGGTCACTTATGAGGCAGTTCATTCGGGTTTCCTTTCGAGGGGCCGAACCCCGACGAAGAGAGTGGGTGCCGTGACGCGTGCATCGCGTGCCACCCCGGCGGTCTCCGGTCAGGGTTCGTGGTGGGTGTGCGGCGGCGAGAAAGCGCCGGCCCCGGCCGGTGCCAAACTCGCCCAGCCCGCCCCACCCCACGAACCCCGCGAACGTCTCCAACCTGTTGGACTCGGTCGGATGCTCCCGGTACCCTGAGGGGCATGGGAATGCGCCGTCTCGTGATCACCGCTCTCGTGACCGCCACCGTCGGCGGTGTGCTCAGCGCAGCGCTGAACCTCGGCACGGTCGCCTCAGACGCGCTGCTGGTCGGCGCGATCGCGGTGACACTCCCGTTCGTCCTCGGCATCACCACCGATGACGTTCGCGCGCGCCTTCACCGCAGCTAGCAACGGCATGCCAGCCGGAACATGAGACCTCAGCACCTACGCCAGTCCGATTGCTACGAGCGACGCGAAGATGTGGCGCTGATCCAACTGGTCGAGGAGCGCGAGGTCGTAGACAGTGGGGAGCGCTTCACGCTCGAGCAGGTGGCCGAAGACGCGGGCATCGACCTCGACGAGCTGTGACCGTCACATAGCGGCGGCGACGTGCTGCTGTGCTCGGTAACAGGTGATTGCCGAAACTGCTCGGTGGGACCTCGGGGCCGGAATCGTCGGCGGACGCGATCCGCAAGCGTGCCCCTTTCATGGTGCTGTGAGCATCAGGCGGGCATGTTCATCGGGAGCCCCGCGCATCGTGCTGGAGTTCTACCGTCGGGCCGACGACAGCCCGCTGGGCAGCGAGCTCACCGACGCCGGTGCCCAGGACCCGTCGACAAGTGACGCGATGTCGAGTTCAAGAGCCGAACACGAGGCGTCGATGCTCGACGTCGCGCACGCCGTCACCACCCTGCTGCTGGACTGGCGCGGCGATCCCTTCCGGATCACGCGGGGCCTTCCCGCAGGACCTTCGGACCGCACAAGATCTCTGGAACACGGCCGCCATGGCCGCGGTCAGGCAGGAAGCCCAGACGGTGTAAGTGAGCCCGGCGCCTGGCGGCCAGTGCCTTTAGGCACTGTTTAGGTATTTCTCTCCCAAACGGCCTTCTCGCGTGTCCTCTGACCAGATGACGGCTGCCACTGCTCCCTCCACCCCGACCTGCGGCGTCACCTCTGCCCCATGTAGCCGTTGCTCGACGCCGCCGCACGTCCGGGCCGTCTCCCAGCATCCGAACGCACTCGTTCCGTTCATGGGTCGGCGGCCCCGGAGTTACATCTCGGAGCAGGCGACATGAGCCTCACCGCCAGCGAAGTGATGACCTCAGCGGAGGTCGCCGAATGGCTGAGGGAGACGGTCAAGACCGTCGAGGCCTGGGCGCGCGCCGGCCGTATTCCGGGGCATAAGATCGGCAAGCGCTGGAAGTTCATTCACTCAGAGGTCGAGGAAGCGCTACTCGCAGCCCCAGGCGGACCGCAGCGCCCCTAGTCACGAATCGGTTCGGGTAAGGCAGCACGCGCTCACGGTCGGGCTCGCCGTCATCGTTGCCGCCGCCTCGCGCAGCGCCGCGGCGGCGTCGGCTTAGGGCGAGCAGCTCGGCGCTCTCTACTCACGGCTGGCAGCGGCGTCGAGCGCCGCCAGCAGGCCGCCGACCAGGAGCACCGCTGCGGTCCTCGCAAACTCAGGGTCTCCGACGTTCTGCTCGGCTCGTCCAACCATGACCGCACCGAGTGCGCTGGGTCCCGCGAAGAGTTCGCGGAGGTAAGCGATCGCGGTCGCGGTCGGGGGCCCTGCCAGCTCGTCCAGGAGCAGTTCGTTCAGTCGCGAGGCGACTGGCAGGGTCTCCGTTGCGACCAGCAGCCGGTAGATGTCGTGCGCGTCCTTGTCCACCAGTCGGTCAGCCTGGCCGGAGGCACGTTCTCCGAGCTTGTGGGCCTTGGCTACCAGCAGCGCCGCAGGGCCGGCCACGTTGACGGTGATTGAGCGGGTGTCGCCAGGATCGAGCGCCCGGATCTCGACCGGCGCGTGGTCGACGACTGCTGCCTCAAGGCCGTGCGCTCGCCGGGTGGCATGCCTGCTGTGAGGCGGGATTCGAGCACCGCGGCGACCACCGGTGCCGGCAAGAGCGTCGGGAACCATTAGATCCACGGGTACACCATCGCTGGATAGCCAGCACCCGGGTTGATCCGTCGCGTGGTCACGATGGAACCCGGCGCGTTTCATAGCTTCCTCCAGACGCGGATCGTCGCCCAGGGTGCGCGGGTCCACAGCGATGTCGCTGTCTTTGGTGGTCTCTGCCAGCGGCAGATCGGCGGATCCGGTGTGCAGATAGATCGCCTGGGCGCCGATGACGACTAGCGAGTCGCGGTGCTCGGCCAGAGCCTCCAAGGCGTCGAGGAGGACCGATCGCGCTCTGATGAGAAGATCAGCCTCGCCAGACGGGCTCATTTGCCTCCATCCAGTCGAGCAGACCGGTCGCCTCGCTGGGGTTGCGTCCGGGGCCGGTGAGGAGGTCCACCGCAACCTGCGAAGGCGCGGCGGTACGGACGCCCTTCACGTCCGCCGATCGATCGAACACAACGTCATAGCGTGGCGCGACCAGGATCACGTTCGCCCCGACCTCCGTCGGACGCAGACCTGTCACGGCAGCCAGCTGCCTGGGATCATCGGCGTACACCACCGCCTGGCGGGCCGGCGCCACCCACGCCATTCGCTCGGCCGCAAGCGACCCGGTGAGGACATATTCCAGGCCCTGGACCTCTCTGAGCTGCTCGATGAACGCGTCGAGTCCACGCGGCTCGATGAACCGAAAGACCTGGTTCGACGTCAGCCCATAGTCCTCGCTCCAGCGCATCAGCAGCTCCCGCCAACGCACCTCCGTGATCTGACCATAGGGCTGACGCGCGATCAGCTCCTCCTGCTCGAGAAACTCAACGACCCGATAGGTGGCTCCCGTGGATGAACCAGCGCGCTGCGCAAGCTCAGGCACGGAGTAGGGCGGCGCGAAGTCCACGAGCGCGCGGACGACCCGCGCCGCAGGCTCACCGCGAAGCCCACTGCGAGGGCGACCCGGGCCCCTCCACGGGTCGCTGTCGGCGCCACGGTCTGAGAGAAACAGCGTCGGCCGGTCAGCGACGATGCGCACATTGCCTGTCGCATCGACATAGCCGGCGCCGGCCTCGATGATGCGCTGCCGCGTGCTCTCGGGCAGGTAGCGCGCGACCAGCACCGGCAGAACGGGCGTCATGGCCCGGTCGCTGGCGAAGGTCGCCAGCTGATCCAGCAGCGGTTGCACGTCTCGCGGCGTGATCGACCGTTTCGCCTCGATCACCAGCGTCAGCTGCTGTCCATCCGGCGACCTGAGATCTGTGACCTGGTCGATCCGCCGGTCGTCCGCGGTGGGCCACTTCTCGCGGGCCTTCAGTGTCCAGGAGTCGGGGAGCCGCTCGCCCAGCACGAACATGGCTTCTCGCAGCACGTCAGACTCGCGCTCCGGAGGAGATATTTCACGAAAGTCACGTGTTCTGTTAGCACCGGAAGATTGCATTTATGCGAATCGTACCACAGACTTCGTGAAATAGCCTTGTTCCGCTAATTACGGAACAAGTACTAAAACGGATTCTGCGCTTACACAGCCCAGCGGACGGTGCCGCCAAGCTATTAGCACCGGCTGGCGCCATCGGTATAGCGGCAACCGTGCAGCGGCTTCTGCTCACGGCGATCGGGCCGCCCGTTCCCTCACCCTGCCCTGAGCGTTTCTACCGCGGTTGAGCACAGACCAATGCCGGCGTAGCCTGCGAGTCATGACCGACGGCAACGCCAAGCAATCTGACCAGGTGCCAGAGGATGAGCCAACGCTGCCACCGCGACGCTTTTGGAACAGGTCGCGACGGAAGCGCGGCGGTGGCGGCGGTACAGGTGTCCGGGAGCCCCGAAAGCCGACGCCTTCCGGCGGCGCGGGAGCTGTTGAACTTGAGCCCGAAACTGGCGAGCGAGCGGGGCCTCCCACCCGGCGACCAGTTCTTCCGCCTCGACGCCGACGGCAGCGTTCCCGAAATTTCCGGTGAGCTGGAGACGAACCCGCAGCGCTGAGTCGCCACTGGCGCCTTGCCGATGACGGTTCGGCCCGTCAAGCAGTAGCGACGCTCAGCTACACGTGGAACAGATCGCCAGCTGATCAAGCTCGCGCTCGGTTGCCTCACGTACTTCGGAGTCCACTAGATGCATGCACGCACGATCCCTGTGGAGAGATCTGGTCGTCGACGTCTGCTTGTCTACGACGTACCAGGCGGTCAAGCCGAGACCTGAGCGTGATCGAGCAGAGACTTCAGCATCGAGTCCTCTGTCTGCGGCCTCACGCTCCATCTCCTTGATTCTGCGCTTGGTCATCGCGGCCGTGGCGCCGCCGGGATTCGATCGGAGCCATTCGCGCTTCGCGCGTAGCTCAGCCAGCAGTGCTTGATCGGTGAGGTCGGTCATCGGTGCGTCCGAAGAGTAAGGCCAGGGAGCGACGCCTGTCGCATCGTGGCATCAGCTCGTCGCCAAACCGAGAGCCGAAGTCTGCGGCCGCCGAAAACCCAAAGCGATCACAGCCCCGCCGTTCGCCGCGCCAACGCGCAGGGTGCCGGCGGCTGGAAAGTTCCGTCCTCCGCGGCCGGTAAAACTCCTGCTCAGCCCGACCAACTGTGCGGATCGTGTTCGTGCGTCCGGCCGGGTGCCTCTGGCCGTCCGGGCACGGTGCTTTGCTTGCCGTGTCCTATGTCAGTCGATCCGGTCTACTCGGATGTCCACCGGGAGCCGGGACTCCAAGCGAGTCCCGGCAGATGAGGCTGAGCTGCGGGCATGTCGGCTTGGCTCAGTCTCACTGGCGCCCTGACCGGCGAGCGCGCCCTGGAGCAACTCCTTCAGCCGACGCCGGTGGAAGCTGCGGACACCGAGCTTTGCATGAATATGCTCGCGGCGGAGTCGGTAGACGTGGTCGGTGCCGCCGCCGCTCGCATGCGAATTCAGCGTCACCTTCGCGAACACCCGCAGGGTTCGGTGACGATCTGGCCTCCGCGACGGGCGGGCGTTGCAGCCCGTCTCTTCGCCCTGCTCGGTGAGTTCTCGGAACGCGTGCACTTCGAGGCCCCGGACACGGAGGTGCCGGCGCACTCGGTGCTGCTGCCGGCCACAGCGATCGTTGACAGCGACCGCGCGCGGCTCATCGCCGAGGTCCTCCTCGATCAGTGCGAGGAGGGTCGCATCTCGGAGCGACGCGCAGCCTACATCACGGTTGCCGCGATGGAGATCGCCGACAACGCGGTGACCCACGCCGGCGACGCGCCCGATCCACCCGTGGTGGCCGTCGCGAGCGTCGGGCGTGAGCGGATCGTCGAGATCGCGGTGACCGACGCTGGTGCCGCCATCTCCGAGCTAAAGGATCCGAACTCCTTCCTCGCGGCGATTCCCGGGCGCGTGCTTGATGGTCACCGCGGTTTCCTGAGCACGGTCATGATCAAAGCCCGTGAGGCACGAGTCGACGCGATCGTGCGGGTGGTGGCCGGCACTGGGCGGTTGCTGTGGACGCCGGAGCAGCACCGAACCGAAAGGGGGAACTATGTACCGGGGACCACGGTGGTCGTGAGGATCGCCGCGTGAACGTTGCAATTCGTTTACCGCAATGGTGCGCCGCCGCCGGAACCGCTAAGTTTCAACCGTGTCACTGAAGCCGGATGTGGTTCGCCTCAGCACTTATGGACGGGTGCTGGGGACACGAAAACTGGGGCGCGAGCTCGCTGACGTGATCAGAGGCAACGCTGCCGCGGATGATCGCGCGATCGTTGTGGACTTCAAGGGAGTCCAGGTCGCCTCCTCCCCTGTCCTGGATGAGGTGGCTCTGTGTCTGCGCGCCGTGATCGCCGACTATCCCGACAGATTCGTGGTGGTCGCCAACCTCAACGAAGATGTTCGCGAGACGCTCGAGCTCGTTCTCGAATCGCGGGACATGAGCCTCGCGGCGGTGCATGAGGACACGCTCGAGCTGCTTGGGGGGCGGGCCCATCTCGAGGAGACGCTGGCCGAGGCGCAGGCGCTGGGCACGTTCACTGCCGCCGAGCTGGCCGAGCAGCTCAAAGTGAAGCTCCCGAATCTGTATCAGCGGCTCGACAAGCTCCAAGCGGCCGGTGCGGTCGCCCGCACCGAGAGTCGTGGCAACGTCTCTCGCCGCGCGGTCCAGTTCGCTGCCGCGAACCCCCGCGAGCTGACGACCGCGTAACCCGCGACCGGCGGCAGCCTGCGCTGCGCCGTCGCTCTTATCCCAGGCCGGGGTCGGAGGTATTGGGATCCCGTCGGACGCCGTGCTACGCTAGATTCAATGAAGTCATTGAATCTCATAAATCGCGGTACCGAGGTGATCAGATGACGACAGCAGAAGATGTGGAAGCCCACGACGACGAGCACAGCAAGCCGGTAGAGCAGACGACGATCTTCGTCAACAACCGGCCCGTGACCCTGCCCGGTGACCATGCCACCGGCGCTCAGATCAAGGCGGCGGCCGGCGTGCCGGCCGATTTCAAGCTCTACGACGAGAAGGGGAAGCCGATCGGCGATGACGAGGTCGTGAAGCTCAAGCCGGACGAACGCTTCACCGCCATCTCGGGGCAGGACGTCTCGTGAGCAGCGCAGTTCGGTCGGCTGAACTCACGCACGCGCTCGGAGAGCTCGAGCGCGCCTTCCCGGGACAGGTCGATGTCGTGTCCGAGGACGGAGGCGGCGTGGTCGTCCGCATCACGGGCATCGCGCTCGGGGCCCGCTGGTCGAATCCGATTGGCGACCTCTGGTTCCAGATTCCGTACCACTATCCCGACAGTGCCATCTACCCCTACCACGTGACGGGCTCGGTGCCGGCTGCGGGCAACTGCCCCGGGCTTCAGGCCGTGCAGTGGCGCAACATACCGGCGACCCAGGTGTCGCTACGCCACAACCGGTGGAACCCTAATCTCGACACGGCGCTCGGTTCGGTGCGCCAAACGATCACGTGGCTACAAACCCGCTGAACGAGCTGCGCATCAGCGCGGCCGACTACATGCGCCTGCGCGCGCATCTGCTCAGGCCCGACCACGACGAGCATGGCGCGATCGTGCTAGCGGGCAGCTACCCGCATGACAACCGCGTACTGCTGGCCGCGCGCGAACTGCACCTGCTCGCCGATCAGGAGTTCCCGCCGGGCACGCACGGTTACAGGCAGTTCGCCGCCTCGGCGCTCGCGCGCCTGGGCAACAGGGCCGCGAAGGAGGGGCTGTCGCTGATCACGATTCACAGCCATCCCGGCGCGGGAGATCGCAACGCACTATCCGCTGACGATCTCGGGGCGCACGAGCGCGTGTTCCCGCACCTGCTCGATATCACCGCAGCCCCGGTCGTCGTCGGCGTCGCGCTCGGTGACCGCAGCGTCGCCGGCGAAGTTTGGGCCGCTGACGGCTCACGGGCGGCGCTAGGACGGATCAGGGTCGTCGGCGCGAACATTGACTTCCTGTACCCAGCGCCGCAGCTCCGTGGGGCTCGTGCCGACGACCGCTATGACCGCCAGGTACGACTGTTCGGCGCAGCCGGCCAAGCGCGGCTCGGCGCGCTTCACGTTGCGGTGATCGGCGCCGGAGGCGGCGGTTCGATCCTGATCGAGCAGCTGGCCCACCTCGGCCTCGGCACGATCACCGCGATCGACTTCGACGTCGTCAAACGGCACAACCTCTCTCGCATCATGGGCGCTACCGACGCCGACGCGCAGGGCACGGTCAAGAAGGTCGCGGTGGCGCAGCGGCTCGTGCACGCGATCAATCCGGACATCGACTTCCGCGCCGTCGACGGCGACATCGCCGACAAGGACACAGCCGCGCTGCTCACCCTCGCCGACTACATGCTCCTGGCGACCGACACCGCAACGGCCCGGCTGGTCGCCAACGCCGTCAGCCAGGCGTTCCTGATCCCGCTCATCCAGATCGGCGCCAAGGTCGAGACCCGCGAGAACGGCGAGATCGAGCAGATCTACACGGCCGTTAGGCCGGTGCTGCCGCGCCGCGGCTGCCTCGCGTGCGCTCGGCTGATCGACCCGATCGCGCTGCAACGCGAGGCGGCCACGCCGGAGGAGCGCGCCAACCAGAACTATCTGAACGAGCCCGATGTGATCGATCCGTCGGTCACGACGCTCAACGCCGCGGCGGCAGCAGCCGCGCTCAACGTCATGCTGATGTCTGTCATCGGGCAGGCCACCGACGAGCTCGCATCGCATCGCATTACGCTCATGCGCGAGGGGACGGTACTCACGCTCGCAGACGAGCGCGACCCGGCATGCCGCTGGTGCGGCGAGTCCGCGAACTCGCGCTATGCACGGGCGGATCTCTCGCTGCTCCCGCTTCGCGCGCCCGCACCGCCCGCCGATACAGCCCGACCTGGTGGTCGCGCCTGGTGGCAGGCACCGCTGCGCCTGCTCAGGCACGCTGGCGTCCGCGTGTCGTAGTCATAGCTCTCGCCCATGGTGAGTCCAATAGCGTCGAATGCGTCCGCCGCGCCTGCCTCGGGCCGTCAGCGCGTGTTCAGGCAAGCTCACCAGTCTCGACAGATGAAACCGCTCCACCGTCGCGGAATCGCGTCAACACGCGAGGCGCTGCCGCTCGACGCTTGAGGACACTCCTTCCTTCCGGACAGCGCGAAGATCTGGAGCGAATTTGGAGTACACGGATGGAGTACACGACCGGAACCTCCAGCCAACCACGGACCACGAAACGAGAAGAGGTCGGGATTCGGGCCTTTTCTTAGTAGCGGACGCACGATTCGAACATGCGGCCTTCGGACTATTCGCCCGGGGTATTCATCCGCTGTGCCAGCGCCCCTGATCGTCACGCGCGACCACCAGCTGATAGCCGGCGTTCCATATTTGAGCCGTATCGAGCGCGAGCTTTCGACGCGGCCTTAATCGGATCGCGATGCTCAAGTCCAGGCCCCGCGTACTCAGCTGCTTTCGTAGCTCGACTAACTTGCCGGCCTGTGAACTGAGCTGTGCTGGTCGGTGGCCTGCGGCCCATCGTGGCGGAGCGTTAGCCGCGCCCACAGCGTAGGTGTGACCGCCAACCCCTGGCGCTAGGTGCTCAGGTCGCCGAGGTCGCGACAGCAGCCAGCCGTTACAGCCCGCGGTCAATCACCACGCCTACGCGGGCCCACGTCAGCGCGTCCGTGTAGTCGGACCAGAGATCGCTGGTTGGCAGTAGCACGAAAGCGCGGAAGCGCGCTCCATCGCATTTAGGGGAGGCGCTTCCGCGCTTCGCTTCTCAGGAACTGGCAGCGTGACCCGCTAGCGCCGTGACCGGCGCCAGATCAGCAGTCCCGCCACGAACCAGCGCGAACAGGGGCAGACCCAGGAGATGCAAACCTCTCCCGACTACCGCCACGATGGTGCCGATTACCGCTCCAGGAAGAGCGGCGACCAGGCCTGACAGTGAGCCGCCACCGATCAGATAACGGATCACTCCTATGGCGGGGATGGCGAAGAGGAACACGAACATTCCAAGCCGAACGCCAGCCCGGATATCGTTTCCCGTGCTGCTGACCAGCACCTGACGAAGGTGTGTGCCGCTGATGCTGACCCTACGACCGCCAACGCTTACGAGGTAGTGGTCGCTGAACCAACCCGGGACCTGGACGACTACCCCGCGGGCACCTTTGCGCACCGCGGGGTAGCCCAGCCAACCGGGAACATCCCGGCGAACCTTGACGTGCTCGCCGTCGACGAACGACGGGGCGAACAGCATCACGGCCGCCTTGAGAGGGAACGGACAACGTCCTCCGCTGTGTCTTGCTCGGCCGGGCGGAGCTCGGACGATGCCAGCTCATCGCTGTTGCCGCTGTCCTGCAGGATGATTCTGCGCGTCCGATCGTTCTCTGTCTGCCGACCTTGGCTACCCACATAGGACGACTGGACGTTGCTGTCCGCCTTGTTGCCGGTGCTAGGGAATGAGCTCGGGATGAGTGCGTTTGCTAGCGAAGTGCCGGTAACGACCGTCACGACGCCGGCGGCTAAGCGTGTTGCGAGTGACACCAGGCATCACCTCCGACCTAGGCTTGTAGTCTTGCTGCCTCCAGCCATCTCCGGCGCCTTTGGCTTGGCGCCCGGCCGGGACGAGGCCAGGGCCGTGAAGACGGCCCTGGCGACCGTGCCCACCGGACTGCCGTGCGCTACCTCGGTGACCGTGACGCTGTCCGCGTCGACGAGCACCGGCGGTGGGCTGGCGTTCAGCACCACGGCGTGAACGTCTGCCCCCGGGAACTCCCCCATCTTGGCCATCACTCCGTCGGGATGTCGGTCGCACAGCAGGAAATCGCTGAGGACGACCAGGACGACGTGATGGTCGGGGTGCTTGCCTGCCAGGGTGAATGCCCTATGCAGGCTCGGTCCAAGACAGCTGCTGCCCGCTCCGTCGGGGGGTATGGCCAGGCTGTTCTGGATCTCGACCAGGTGCGGCTTGGTGATCGAGCTTGGCGACAGATCGAGCGACGTCGGGCTATCGAAAGTCAGGGTCGCCACCATGTCCGCGCCGCAGCGGCATCGAGCGCCGACGCGGGCGATGGCCAGCCACGACTCATCGAACCTGCGTCCCACAGGATCGTTGCCGCCAGTAATTGAGCCACTGTTATCCGTGACGATGATCAGCAGCACCGCGTCTTCCGGACACTTCCCGGGTTCCCCGAGCGTGATTGAACTCAAGTAGCGTGCCCTGTCGTCCTGCTGGCTCCGAGCCCCCGCGAACGAGGGCTCGGAGTTACGCAGGCCCGACCAGAGCACTTCAGAACTGAGGAGCCTGTGCATTGCTACTCCTCCTCAGCGGTGAGGATGTAGGGCGCCGGCACTTCGCGGTCAGGATGGTGGCCGTTCGTGCGCGGTGCGGTTGCCGGGATCGGCTCGCGGGCTTCTTCCGACTCTGGGACGTCGGCCTCCGAACCGGCCGGCGCGACCAGCCGCCCGTGGCCGACGACGCCGGCGCTGCGGGTCAGCGCTTGGAACTTCATGCGGCGAACGGCGGCTGCTGCTGCCTGTCCCTGCGCCTCGGCATGGGCCCGGATGTTGGTGGCCTGCTCGACCGCTCCGTCGTGCTCCTTGATAACGGGAGCTTGGCGGGCTCTGTGGGCCTGCTTCCGCTGGTAGCGGACGTCCTTCTTGAGGTTGTCGAGCATTTCCCCGACCTCATCCGAAACATCCCAAGCGTTCACCAGCGAGGCGAGTCCGAGCGCGAACGCGAAAGCACCGAAGGCGGCACCCGCGAGCGATCCCTCGGTCCCGGTGCGGAGCCCCAGGATGCCGGTGGCAATCACCATGGTGCCACCGACGGCGGCGAGGATGGTGAGCTTCAGCACCCCCTCTCCACCGTGCCGGCCGTTGAACAGGTTGGGGTAGTCCTTGGGGAGACGGTCCGCGAGATCCGGACTCCGGAACTCGGGGAGATCGTAGTTTGCCTGCATCGTGATCTGTTCCTTTCATAGTGTGAGTCGTTGTTGGTCACTTGTTGATCTGAAGACGCCGGGCGCGGTGTGACGCGATGAACCTGAGGTCACGACCCACCGCTCCAAGGCAGACCACCGCGGCACCGATGCTTGTGGCCTGCAGTCCGGCGGTGATCCAGGGCTCGCCCATGAGCAGGGCGGCACCGGTTACACCGGCAGCGTCACCGCCGATGAGCAGTCCCCAGCGGAGCCATTTTGTCCACTTGTGATCAACCGGCCGGCGACGGAACTGCCACAGGTCGGCGTGGGCCTGGTCGTAGCGGGCCTCGGCTTTGGCGGCCTTGTCATCAAGATCCGCACTGACCTTCTTTGCGAGGTCCGCGTCGTGCTTGGTCGAGGCGGCCCGCACATCGTGCGGACGCGCCTCATCGTCGCCCTGGGCCTTCCAGAGTTCGAGCTGCTCAACTTCAGCGGCGTCATACTCGTCCTCGAGATGCCAGCGAACGTTGCCGGGCCCGACTTTGGCTGACACCTCGTCGACGCCGGGGATGAACTCCGTCAGCGGGCTGTCGGAGCCTTCGGGCAGCTGCGCGCTATCCATGTTGAACTTGGGCATGTCAGTCCCCTTTTCACTTCGTGGTTGTCGTGTTTGTGGTCGCTCGATCCGGCCCAGAGCGCCGATTCAGCGTCTCGGGTAGGAGGAGCAGCACGAGCAGTCCAGCGCCGGCGCTGCCGGGAATCCAGTGCTTGGCCGACGGGTCGGTCAGGTACGGCAGCGCCCTGCCGGGAATACCGCTCTCCAGGGCGGACTGCCGTAACCGCCGACCGCCAGGGCTCCAGCGTCCGAAGACGCTGGAGCAACCCGGCGGCGGCCTCACGTGTGAGTCCGTCGCTGCGAGTCATCTCAGTCCCCGCCCCCATAGGTGCTGGTGACGTTGCAGCGAGCACCCATCCGGGTGCATGCCTCCTGATAGAAGGCCAGCAGGGCATCGGTGTATCCGGTGCCGGGCTGGTGTTGGCCGACAGCGGCGGTCTTGCCGACGCCGATGACGTTCACCTGAGCGCCCTTGAGCGATGGCAGCGGGGTCGTGCGAGCGTCTTGCTCGGCCACCGCCATGGTGAACTTCTTGGGGTTACCCATCCGGACCGGGCCGGCGGTAGCGATGCCATCGGTCAGCAGGTCAGCCACCAGATGGTCGCTAGGTGACTGAGCCCCAACTTCCTTGACCAACGTGAACTGCCCGAGAACATCCGTGCCGTCCGGGCCGACCTGCTTGAACGACTTGCCGAGACCCGATTGGACCTGATCCATCAGGCTGGTCTCCAGCTTGTCGTTGTGCAGCAGCCTCGCGTTGAGGGTGCCAAACGAGGCCGGATAGCTTTGGGTCGCCAGCGTCGTGCTGTCGCTAATGCTCGAGCTGAACGCCATGATCGTCTCGTTGCCGCCGCAGGCGGCAACCTCGTTAGAAAGCGCCTTGATCTCGGCGAGCCGCGGCGTGATCAAGGGGTTGTTGGTTCCCCGGTCCGAGCCGCTCTCATCGATGTCCGCGACGGCCGTTACCGGTCCGTGGCACTGCTTGGCCAGCGGGCCGAGGCGGCTCATCACCGCCGCAGCGCCGCCGATGCCACCGGTCTGGCCAGCGCAAGCGCTGATCCCGATGGCCATGACGACGAAAAGGGCGAGCGCCAGCGCTCGCCCCGGGGACTGCCTGATGGGCTGCATTTGTCATGCTCCTTGATGTCGTTGATGGTTTTCAGAAGGAGCGCGGGCTCCGGTGTCCAAGCCTTCGGGCCCGTGCCCCTCTGAGATCTGTCTGTTCTCGGTTCCCGACCGTCGGTTGCGGTTCAGTCGGCCGCCGGCGTCCTCTCAGTCCTCGAGGCTGTTGAGCGCCTGGAGGTCGGCGATCGACAGGGCGCCGGTCTTCTCTGCGAGGTCGGGATAGGTGTTCGCCATGCCAGCGACGACATGGATCAAGCCGCGCACGCTGGCTTCGTTCACCCCAGAGGAGAAGAGGTGGTGGATGAACATGACGTCCCCATCCTCATCGAGCATCGTTCGACCAAAGTGGATCCGGCGATTGCAGGCAAGCACCCAGTCCCTAGCCGCATCGAGATCCTCGACACGTGCCCCGATGACCGTGAAGCCGTACACCGAGGCGTCGGAGTCGCCGAGCGGCTCCACGACGAGCGAGACCGGAGTCGTGTCGATGACCAGGCCGAAGTGGATCCAGCCGTCGTCGTCGATATGACGGACTTTCTGCTCTCCGACCAACTTCGTGAGGATCCTGTCCAGTTTGGTGGCGACGTCGAGCATCGGCACTGTGGGGGTGGTTTGCGACATGCTGTTCCTTTCGATTGATGTAGGCGTACTGCCGGGCCGCCTCAGGCGACCCGACTGACCTGCTCTTCGTGGTTGCAGGCGCGTGCTTCGAGTTCGACAGCCTCATCGAGGAGGCGATCGACGCGGCGCCGGACCAGGTCAGCCCTACGGCTGCCGTCAGCGGTTTCTGCGACCGGGTGCGTCTCCTCGAAGGCGATGGCCTCCGCGAGCTTCGCCTGGGCCAGCGCCACGAGTGCGTCGTTGGGCATAGTTAGTGCTCCTTCGGTCAGGTAGTAGTTGTGGTTCTTCTTGAGGTGCGGCCACTGTCTGCCGCGGTGCGTCCGACTCTCTCGGACTGACTCCACCGTTTCCCCGGGCCCCGGTCGCTTCGCCGAACGAGTGCTTCGCGCGGTTTGGCTAGCTCGAACTCGTTGCGCCTTTACCCTCCCGGGCTCCGGCGAGGCTCTTTCCTAGCGGCCCCAGGCGGCGTGTCCGACGCTGAGGAGCTTTCAATGGGAGAATTGGCAGGGGAAGAGCGTCCACTGGCAATGGTCAGCAGGCCTTGGCATATGCTTGGCAAGCTTTGGCAAACGACCCGTGGGAAGCTCAATCAGATCGCCTGGATCTGGCCCGCACGTTCGTGCAGCGGTGGGTTGACATAGGCCCGGCTCAGTGGCGCCAATTTGTTCTCAGAGAGGTCCAGGAACTTCTGGTGAGGGAGCTACCTCAGGTAGCGGCGGCGTTGGCAGCCAGCGAATTGCCACGTAGTCATCCCGACGCGCTGCCAAAAGCTGTAGAGGCAGCCGTTGATGCGGCTGTCAACTCGCTTCAAGACCCGGAACGAAGTGCCGCTACTAAGCAGCTCGGGTTGGCTCCAGATCTCAGACGAGCGGGAAAAACGGTGCGAGAGGAGAAGGCGGCTGAGGAACTTGGTAAGTCACGGCGCTGGTATCAGACCAGGAACAGGCAGTACGCCGGGCTGACTCCTGCGGCGTTCGTGATCGACCAAGTGGCACGTCAGCTCGCTGCAGACGTCGCCGACCGCCTGGCTGATCCGGCCAGCGGTAACGGTGCATCGAATCGCAATAGCGCACTGCTTTCAGGTTCAGTTGCGGAGATATTCCTGAGCGAGGGCTACGTCGATAACTCAGAGCACTTCAAGCACTCCATGTCCACGGCCAGCAGCGTTGCCATGCTGGGCTTCTCTCATTCTCGGATGATCGCCAGCTACAAGAGCGAACTCATCGCACTTCTCAGCCGAGGTGGAACGCTCCGCGTGATGGCGATGGACCCAACGTGTGACGCAGTCATCGAGGCCAATGCCAGAAGCTCAGCACCAAAAAAGACCGAACAAGCCGCTCGGCATCAATACCAGGCAGCCATAGCTGACATCTATTCCATTAGGGACACTGTTCCCACTACCGGAGTGTTTGAGTTTCGGTTGATAGACCGTATGCCGCCATACACCATCTATGTCTTCGATGAAGCTGCCGTCCAGGCGGAGTTGTACGTATGGCTAACTCCGTGGCGTGTCCCGTCCTCTCAGCGACCAGGATTCAGGCTGAGCCGCGGGGCCGATGAGCAGTGGTACGACTTCTTCGCTAATCAGTTCGCGGTCATGTGGGATAGCTTTCCACCACTAACGAAGGCGGACTTATGAAGGATCTAGCAGCGCACTTCATCCGATCCGGTTACGCCCGACTGCCAGGCGCAGTGCCAGGAGATCTTCTCGCTCGCTTGGGGTCTACCGTCGACAGGTTGTTCGCTGAGGCGCGAGACCCAGTGCGCCTGAACGACCATGGGGAGGTTGCCCGCGTAGACGGGCTATTGGACCGCGACGAGGTGTTTCTGGAGGTGCTACAGAGCGCGCCTGTGCGCGATGGGCTGACAGCTCTGCTTGGGCCGGACATCGAAGTTGAGCGCTTTCGACACAACCACGCGACGCGCATGCGAAGCGGCGAGATTCCGTTCCGCCTGCATCGCGACGGACAACATTGGAGCCGCCCGATCGTCAGCGTGTTCGTCTACTTGGAAGCGTCACGGGTAGAGAACGGCTGCACCCACGTGGTCCCAGCTTCACACAACCTGCCTTACATTGGTCCCCAGGCTGGCGGAGGCGGCGGCACATGGGCCGATGAGTACGACGACTACCACCATCTGCTCGATCAAGCTTTGCCGATCCCAATGGACGAGGGCGGCGTGCTTTTGGTTCACGGTCTGGCGTTCCATTCCGTTGGGGTCAACACAGAAGCGGGGACGAGGACCAGCATGGTGTTTGCATGCCGCAGCGTGGACGATCTTCGGCCCAACACCGACGACTCCGCCGCCCTAGTGCTCGGCGCGCATCGGTTCCGCGGCAATTCAGCAACAGCCGAAAGCGGCTCGCTCAAGCTGCGTGCGACGTGACGTCGAACGAGTTCGACCACGCCTGGCAAGGTTTCGTACCGGAGGTTGTCCGAGCGATAACCGAGGAGTGGCACGCAAGCCACGCTCTAGTTAGCTGGCGCCGTGAGCCTTCCGGATCGCTCGTCACCGATCTGGACATAAGGATCGATGTTGCCGTCCGGCGCGTCTTCACGGCTTGGTTCGGTGCGTCTAGGTGCCTCTCCGAAGAGCTGGGACTCATGAGCAATGGCGATGAGCCGAGCGATTACATCGGTGTAATTGATCCGATCGACGGTACGGCGAGCCTGATTGCGGGGCGCCCGGACTGGTGGGTCTCATTGGGCGTGGTTCGTGCCGGCCTGGCCGTCGCCGGACTGCTCGTTCAGCCTGAGCGCGGGGTTTTCCACGACTCCGCTATCGACAGGACGTCTGCAAGTTCGGCAACGGGATCACTCGGTCTAAGCCCAGACCGCATTCCCGCGGCGCAAAAGCTCGGGGCCCACGTCGTCAGAACGCCACACAGCGCCAACAAGGTCGCGGCGGTTCTCGATGGCCGCTGTGATGCCGCAGCCTTTATTCCTAGCCCAAGATCGCCGCGCTGGCGATCTTGGGATATGGCAGCGGCAAGCGCCATCGCGCGGAACGCCGGCGTGTTAATTCGCATGCTTGACGGAGGAGACCTGAGCTTCGATGACCTACAGCACGATGAGACCCGAAGTTGGATCTGCGCGCGCAATGAGGAAGCCTTCGCCGCCGCCGAGCCAATCGTGCGGCGCCTTACCCAGCCCTGACTTCTATCGCATTGGCCAACTCGTCGGCCCGGGCCGCCACGAAATCTCCCGGTAGTGAGGTTTCTGCTGCCGCACTAGCGACCGCTGCGCCTCGAGTCAGTGCGGCGGATGCGTCATCCGACTCGACGAACTCAGCCAAGAATCCAGCTAGGAAGCAATCACCGCAGCCAATCGCCGAGACAACGCGACTTTCCGGCGGCTGGATCACGAGCAGATCTGGTTGAGCGCCGGGGCTGTCGCGCCGAGCGAGGCATACAGGCCCACCGCCGTCGGTGACGATCGCCGTACAGGCGCCACGCTCCACCAAGCCACGCGCGAGGTCCGCTGACGGCGTTCCGCTGTCGGCTTGTAGCAATTCGGTCGCCTCGCGCCGGTTGACCTTGACTAGCGTGGGCTTGGCTTGGATAGCCAAGCTAAGCACCGGCTCGGCCATGTCTATCGCCGTTGAGATGCCAAGCGACGCTGCGGCAGCGAGAACGCGCCGTACTCCGCCATCCCCGCCTAGCGGGGGTCGCCCGCCAATGACCATCCAGTCAGGCCGCGTTTTTCGAGCGGTGGCGCAAATCGCAGTGACGTGGTCCTCCCACGCCGCCCCCACGGTGTCCGGTCCAGGTCCGTTGATGTTGGTATCAGCGATGTAGTCATCGGAAACAGTGACGGCGACACGACTCTCGCCCGATACCTCGTCGTAGACCATTGGCAGTCCGGTACCCAGAGCTAGATTCCGAATGGCCGATCCGATGCTGCCGGCAAGCGCCGCTCGACCACTTGCGTCAGCACCGAGAGACGTCAGGGTTCTGAGTACCAATGTTCCCTTTCCGCCAACCCCGATCTCCTGAACCTCAGCCCGGTGAACCTCGCCCAGGGAAAGGCGGCTGAGGCTTAGCGCGATGTCCAACGTTGGGTTCGGATCCCAAACGAATATCTGTGTGCGTATAGGCGAAGGCATCTGCCCTCTTACGTTCATAGCGCGCGAAGAGTACCCCAGACCTGACCGGACCCCGTTCATCGGTCCACCTGCTGGGAGAGCTGGTGGTTGGCTGGTTCCTGCAGGGTAAGGGTTGCGCCTGCGTCGAACGGAAGACGGCCGTAGGCCGGCTGTGGTTCGGCGCTGGCGCGCGCGGCCTCCTGGGCCGTACTCCAGCCCTCGGCGAACGCGGCCGGGGTCATCATGGCGTGCGCTCGGCGCGGCCTGTTGCGGTTGTAGTCCACACGGAAGTCCTCGACCATGACCTTGGCCTCGGTGAGACAGGAGAAGCTCTCCACGGCGAGCAACTCGTCCCGGACTCGGCTGTTGAAAGATCCGACGAACGGGTTCTCCCAAGGGCTGCCGGGCCCGATGAACGCCACCCCGGTCCGGGAGAAGCGACACCAGTCCCGCAGCGCGTTGGAGGTCATCTCCGGCCCGTTGTCGCAGCGCACGAACTCCGGGCGACGGCGCTGCTCTGCGACGATGCGGTCGAGCACGTCGACGACCTTGTCGGCGTCGATGCGCCGCTCGGCCTCCATCGCCAGCGCCTCCCTGGTGAACTCGTCCACCACGTAGAGCAGCTTGACGGCGCGGCCGTCCTCGGTCACGTCCCACTGAAAGTCAAAGGCCCACACGTGATCGGGTCGCTGGGCCCGCAGCCGGTCCCCTGGGATCGTGGAATCCCCGCGCCGCTGGCGCTTGCGTCGCTCTGCGGCCCCGAGCCCTTCCTCGCGCCACAACCGCTGGGTGCGTTTGCGGTTGATCGACCAGCCCTGATCGAGCAGATGCTGATGGGCCTAGCGATACCCCCACCGCGGCCTGCGGCGTGAGAACGCCCTGAGCTCAACCCGCAGCGCCGCCTCATTGTCGGCAGCAGTCACGACGTGACGTTGGGTAGAGCGGTGCTGGCCCGCCAGCCGGCATGCCCGACGCTCAGAGAACCCCGGCCGCTCCTGCAACGCCAGGACGGCACGACGTCTCCGGGCCGGGCTCAGAAGTTTCCCGACGCCAGCTCCTTGAGCCCCTGAATATCCAGCGCCTGATCGGCAACGATCCGCTTCAACCTGGCATTCTGCGCCTCGAGCTCCTTCAGGCGCTTCACATCGTCGGCCTTCATCCCGCCGAACTGGTTGCGCCAACGGTGATAGGTCGCCTCCGCGATCTCCAGATGCTTGAGCACCTCGGGCAGCTCGCTGCCCTCGGGCAGAAGCCTGTCGGCTTCCCTCAGCTTGCGAACGACCTGCTCCGGCGTGTGCCTGCGACGTGACATCCATCAGCTCCTTGAACCCATTCTCACGGGTCATCGAAGCTCTCACACCGGATGGACCAATCTCAGGGGGTCCCGCCAGACCGACTGAAGCCAGCCGCGAAAGATTCGAGTCGACAGCACAAGCGCGAGGCGGGACGCAGTGCGTACACGGACATCGTCGTGAGCCAAAGCCGGCATCAGCTTGCAGACATCCCTCAAGACGAGAAACACTCTCAGGTGAGCGGTGCCTAGGCGAAGTACAAGACGCATGATGAGACGCTGGCAACGGCCCGGGCCATCATCGCAATGCTCCAACGGGTCCGGTCGACGAAGACGGCCTGGCGCAGCCCCCAAGTCCTTAACCCCCAGAATCCATCAGGAGCCAACGGGGACACCACCCAGCGCTTCCGCAACGAGCCTTTGCCCGTCAACCTGTATTTCTTTATTACAGAGCGTGATGCTCTTCAATTCTGAAAAGCTGGGTGTTCCAAATTCGAGAGCTCGCGTGGTCGACACGTGCGAGCGCCGCGGAAGATGTCGTCGGGTCTCGCCCTGCTAATGGTCGTCCGCTGGCATCGCCACCAGCTCGAGCTTGCAAGTAGATCGTTGCGCCAGCGACGGGAGAGCTGACGAACCAGCAGCAGATGGCCGCGCACGGCATTCATTCCGCGCCGCGAAGGCTAGACGTTCATCCGCTTCCAAGTCGAAGCCGTTCTGATCGCTGTTTTGGGGAGCCCGCAGTTCTTACTCGAATTTGGAGTACACGGATGGAGTACACGCCGCTGTTATTCGCCCGGCAATCCGTCACGAATAAGAAAAGCCCCGCATTTGCGGGGCTTTTCTTATAGCGGGGGCAGGATTCGAACCTGCGACCTTCGGGTTATGAGCCCGACGAGCTACCAGACTGCTCCACCCCGCGGCGGACCATTAGTGATAGCAGATCGTGAGTGGCAGCCGCGGCCGCTGGGCGCTTCACGGGCCGCTCCTCATGGCCCAGCCCCCAAAGACGGCGCCCTGACGAGCCATGCTCGGCCGGAGAGTGGCGGCGGCCAAGTGCCGGCGAGGAGCGGGGCCCTCGCCAGCTCAACCATCTCCGTCGCGCACCGAAAATCCGCCTCAGCCGCCACCGCCGGGTGTAGGATCCGCGCCGACCGAATGGAGGACCAGATGACCAGGTGCCGCGCGCAGAGAGGGGCCGTACGAGCAGCCATCCCGATGCTGGCCGCGGCGCTGGCCGTTGCCGCCGGGGCTGGGCCGGCGCTGGCGAAGCCGCCCAAGTCCGGTGGTGGCGGCGGTGGCGGGGGTGGGGGCGGCAGCTCGACCCCGACCGGCTACGACGTGTCCTACCCGCAGTGCGGCAAGACGCTGCCGTCAGGTGCCGCGTTTGCGATCGTGGGGGTCAACGACGGCTTGGCCAACAACCTGAATCCCTGCCTCGGCCCGTCCTCCTCGTACGCGAGCTTCACGCAGAGCGAGCTGTACTGGGCGGTCGCCTCCTCCGTGGGCGGCACCACGCAGCCGCACGCCTCCCTGTACGTGAACACCGCCGATCCCGGTAACGCGTACAACGGCTCCCCCATCAGCGACTGGCCGAGCTCCGGCTCCACCCCGTACGGAGCGTGCACGACGACGCTCGTGAATCTGAGCACCGGCCCCACCTACCTTGGCGCCAACTCAGATGCCTGCGCCTGGCAGTACGGCGACAACATGGCCGCCGCTGACGCGAGCCGCCTGCAGTCCGCGGCGGTGGCGATCAACGGCCAGGCGCCGCCCACGCTGGTCCCGACGACACCCGCGGGCTACCCGTGGTGGCTCGACGTCGAGACCGGCAACACCTGGCAGTCGGACACGACGATGAACGTCGCGGATCTCCAGGGAATGATCGCCGGGCTGCAGGCGGCCGGCGCGATGACCGTCGGCGCCTACTCGACCTCGAGCCAATGGAAGACGATCACCGGCGGGACCACGTCCGCCTCCGGCTCCCTCTACGGGATCCCCGTCTGGATTCCCGGCGCTCGGACGCTCTCCGGCGCGAAGTCGAACTGCCAGCAGACCTCGTTCACCGGCGGTCGAGTGACGCTCACCCAGTGGTTCAGCCAGCTCGACGGGGACTACGCCTGCTGAGGCGACCGCTCCCCGCCCACTGAACCAACCGGGGCGAAGCCGACCGGCGGAGCCTCAGGTCTGACAGACCGGGCACCACCACGTTGTGCGGCCGCCGAAGCGGCCGCGCGTGAGGTCGTGCCCGCAGCGAGGGCACACCCGCGTCCGCCGGCGCGCCGGGATGAACTCCCCGGTGTGGACGCCGCCCCTGCGGATCGCGTCGCGCACGGCGGCGCGCAGCTCGCGCCGGAGGCGGTCAAGCTCCGCCTCGCTCAGTGAGCCGGTGAGCCGGTCCGGGGCGATGCCGGCCTGCCAGAGGGTCTGGTCGGCGAGCAGGTTCCCGACCCCGGCCAGTGCGTGCTGGTCGAGCAGGCGGGCCTTGATCGCCGTGCTGCCGGCGCCGACCCGGGCGCGGAAGTCCGCCCGGGTGATGTCGGCGGCATCGGGGCCGACGTGGCTGAAGTCGGGGTTCAGGATCGCCCGGCCGAGGCGGCGCTTGTCCCGCAGAGCGAACCAGGAGCCGTCGTCGAATTCGACGCTGAAGCGGTCCCAGCGCTCGTGGCGGGAGCTGTCGTCGACGACGATGTGGCCGGCCATGCCGAGGTGCAGGCCGAGCGTGGGCCCGTCGTCGGTTTCCATCCAGAGGAACTTGCCGCGGCGGTGCGTGGAGACGAAGCGGTGCCCGGCCAGGGCGGAGTCGAGCTCGCCCGGGCCGTGCGGGCGGCAGACGTAGGTGTCGCGGTCATCGACGCGGGCGACGGTCCGTCCGACGGTGCGATCCAGCATCGTGCGGGCGCGTTCGGCCTCGGGCAGCTCAGGCACAGCGCAATCCTAGGCGGGACAGGCGGGCTTCTGAGTTGACACAGATTCGGCACGAACGTGTCTTGCTTCGTCACATACCCCGGCCCCATCCTGCGTGGCGTGGCACCCATCGATCACAAACAACTCGTCGAACGCCGGTTCGTGGCGCTCCTGGAGGACAGCGGGCTGCCGTTGCCCGACGAGGTCGAATACGGGATCGCCTGCGTGCGCTTCCCGTGGCTCGATCGCAGGGTCGCGGTGGTGGTCGACCTCGAGGAGTTCGGCGAAGCCGACACGCACGGCGGCTACACCCGGGAGCGCATCACGGCGTAGCGGGGATACACCTGTGAGGGCAGCGCGGCGTAGCCGGGCTGCTCACGCCCGCCCGCTCCCCCACCGCGGGTCAGCAGCCGCCGCCGGATGCGGCGGCTGCGCCCCGCTCACCTCGCGACGGCATAGAGCCGCCACGATCCGGGAATGCCGCGGAGCCGGTGGGTTCCGCGCGGGGTGAACGCAATGCCCGACCCGGCGACGAGCTCCTTGACGGTGCTGGAGACGAGGACCTCCCCGGCGGCTGCCTTCGCGGCCACGCGCGCGCCGGTGTGCACGGCGATTCCCGCCACCCGGCCGTCCAGGATCTCGCACTTTCCCGTGTGCAGTCCCGCGCGGATCTCGATCCCCACGTCCTGCATCGCATCCGCGATGGCGCACGCGCATCGGATCGCGCGCGCCGGGCCGTCGAACGTGGCCAGGAAGCCGTCGCCCGCGGTGTCGATCTCTCTCCCCCGGGCGCGGGCGAGCTGCTGTCGCACGGTCGCGTGGTGGCGCTCGAGCAGCCCGCGCCAGCGCGCTTCGCCGATCTCCGCGGCCATCGCGGTCGGGCCGACGATGTCCGTGAACATCACCGTCGCGAGGATCCGCTCGGGCTCGCGCTCGACGCCGGTCGTCTGCCACGCACCCTCCAAGAAGGTCCTGATCTCCGCGAGCACGGGCGGCATGTCGGCGGCGGGCGTGATGTGCCCCTCGATCGGGAACTCGACGAAGGTCGCGCCGGGGATGCGGCGCGCGAGGTCACGGCCTCGCTCGACCTCGGTCCAACGGTCCCCAGAGTTGTGCATCACGAGCGTCGGCACATGGATCGCCGGCAGGATGCCGCGGATGTCGATCTCCAGGTTCATCCGCTCGAGCGACTCGATGGCGCCTGGGCTGGCGCTGTGGCGAAGCAACCGGCTCAACGCGTCGATCTCGTCAGCGGGCGCGGTGGGCATCCCGGAACGCGCCACCGATTCGGCAAAGCCTCCCTGCTCCGCGTGGCCGCGCGCCTGCGCGATCCCGCGCAGTGCCTCCGCCTCGCTCTCGCCCCACGGATAGTCGGGTGCCCGCAGTTGCCGCGCCTTACCACCGTAGAGCGCCAATGCCCACATCGGGGTAGGTGGTGGCCCGGGCACATCCTCGCCAAGCTCCGGCACGGCGGCGGAGCCGCAGGCAATTCGTCACAGAGTTGACACGAACGTGTCTTGTTTGGTCACATACCCCGGCCGCATCCTGCATGGCGTGGCACCCATCGATCACAAACAGCTCGCCGAGCGCCGCTTCCTGGCGCTGTTGGAGGACAGCGCGCTCCCCCTGCCAGACGAAGTCGAATATGGGACCGCCTGCGTTCGCTTCCTCTGGCTCGATCGCCGGGTCGCCGTGGTGGTCGACCTCGAGGAGTTCGGCGAGACCGACGCGCACGGCGGCTACACGCGCGAGGGCATCACGGCGTGAGCAGGGATGCTCACGCGCCGGGCGCGCTCGCTCCCCCCAACCGCGGGTCAGCAGCCGCCGCCGGATGCGGCGGCTGCGCCGCCCGCGCTCGCTTCGGGATCCGATCCCGGGAGCACGCAGTGGCAGTACCGGTACTCCTCGCGGAAGCCGAGGCTCCGGTAGAGGGCGACGCCGGCGGTGTTCTCGCTGAAGACCTGCAGGTAGGTGAGCGGCCCGCGGTGCCGGGCGAGCATCGCCTCGACGAGCCGGCGGCCGAGGCCCTGGCGGCGGTGCTCCGGCGAGACCGCGATGCAGAAGAGGCCGACGACGCCCTCGAGCTCGACCGAGATCCCGGCGGCGCGGTCACCGGCGTGGGCGAAGCGGGCCGTTCCGGCCATGCGCGGAAAGACGGTGGCGACGTGCGCCTCGACGTCGGAGCGCCCGTCGCAGTGCGCCCAGGCGGCGATCCACTCGGGGGTCGCGTGGTCGGTGACGGTGAGGGGGAACGCCGGGTCGGCGCCTGCGGCGACGGCCCGCGTCTCCCCCGTCATCACGACCACCGACTGCTGGATGTCCCAGCCGCGGGCGGAGATCTCGTCCAGAAACGGGATGTGGATCTCCAGTGGGCTGACCTGGATGCCGCAGACGATGCCGTGGTCGGCGGCGAAACGGGCGGCCCGGGCGATCGCGCCGTCGAACTCACCACGGTCAAGCGGGCGGGCGGGCGTGAGAGCGTGGTTGGAGCGGCCGCGTCCGTTCAGACCCGGTGTGGCGCGGAAGACCCAGCCGTCCGGTGTCGTCTCGACGACGGTGGCGGGCCAGGCGCGGACGGAGTGGGCCTCGAGCTCGGCGACGCGCTCGAGGCCGGGGGCGGGCGCGAGGCCGAGCCCCGCGGCGAGGCCGCCCGTCGCAGCGGAGCGGGTGTCGGCGGGGAGTTCCGCCGTCACGGCTGGTTGGCCCGCAGGACCGCGTCGAGCAGGCCGGGGAAGCGCTGCTCGAGCTCGTCGGCCCGCAGGCGGTTGTACCGGCACTTGCCGTCGGCGCGCTGGGCGATCACGCCCGCCTCGCGCAGGACGCGGAAATGGTGGGAGCTCGTCGACTTGGAGACGGGCACGTCGAGGCTGCCGCAGGTGCGCTCACCGCCGTTTGAGAGCTGGCAGACGATGCGCAGGCGCACCGGGTCGCTCAGGGCGTGGAGGATCGTCGAGAGGTCGAGCGCCTCCGGGCTGGCCGGGACGAGCGGATCCTCGGCCCAATGCTCGAGATCAGCCGTCTCGGGCTCGATGACGAGGGCGGGGAGTCCCTCCGCGCCGGCGTCCGCGCCGGCCGGGAGATCCGTTGTGTGGACGGGGCCCATCTGCAGTGAGCATAGTACGAGAGAGGTCGAACGGTTGTGATATTGTTCGACACTCGTCGTACCGAGGAGGGGACGCAGCAGACAACCTCGACCGGAGGCCATGCATGACGCACGCCATCAAGCAGCCCGCCAAGCCACATCTCACCGCCACCCTCATTCTGGCCTGCCTCGCGCAGTTCATGGTGATCCTCGACGTCTCGGTGGTGAACGTCGCACTGCCCTCGATCAAGCACGCGCTGGGCTTCACCGAGGACGGGCTGCAATGGGTCGTCAACGCCTACACGGTCACCTTCGCCGGCTTCCTGCTGCTCGGCGGCCGCGCCGCCGACCTGCTCGGCCGCCGGCGCGTGTTCGTCGTCGGGCTCGTGCTCTTCGCGCTCGCCTCGCTCGCCGGCGGCCTCTCGGACTCCCGGACGGTGCTGATCGGCGCCCGCCTCGTGCAGGGTCTCGGTGGCGCCGTGGTCGCCCCCGCCTCGCTCTCGATCCTCACCAGCACGTTCACCGAGCCCAAGGAGCGTCACCGCGCCCTCGGCATCTGGGGCGCGATGGGCGGCGCCGGCGGCGCCGCCGGAGTGCTGCTCGGCGGCATCCTCACCCAGGCGCTCAGCTGGCGGTGGATCCTCTTCATCAACCTGCCGATCGGGCTGCTCGCGGCGTTCTTCGCCCAGCGGATGCTGCTCGAGGGCCGAAACGAGAACGCGAGCCGCAACTTCGACTTCGGCGGCGCGCTGACCGCGACGCTCGGCCTCTCGGCGATCGTGTTCGGCATCGTGCGCACCAACAGCTCCGGCTGGGGCGACGCGACGACCCTGCTGTCGATCGGCGTCGGCGTCGCCCTCCTGCTCGTCTTCCTCATCCTCGAGCACCGGATCGCCAGGGCGCCCCTGCTGCCGCTGCGGCTGTTCCGCTCCCGACAACTGTCGGCCGCCAACACGGTGCTCGCCCTGGTCGGCGGATCGACGTTCGCGATGTGGTTCTTCCTCTCCCTCTACCTGCAGGACGTCCTCGGGTACTCGGCGATCAAGACCGGCCTGGTCTTCCTGCCGATGACGGTGGCGCTCGCCATCTTCTCGACCGTCGCCTCGAAGATCACGATCCGGTTCGGGGCCAAGCGCCTGCTGGTCCTCGGCATGGCCGGGCTGGCCATCGGGCTCGCGTGGCTGAGTGACATCGGCGTGAGGCCGGACTATCTCGGTGAGCTGCTGCTGCCCAGCCTGCTGACCTCGATCGCGATGCCGTTCGCGTTCGTCCCCGCCGTGATCTCCGCCACCTCGGGCGTCAAGCCCCAGGAGGCCGGACTCGCCTCGGCGGTGGCCAACACGGCCCGGCTGATGGGCGGCGCGCTGGGCCTCGCGGTGCTGGCGACGATCGCCACCGCCCACTCCAACGCGCTGATGCACCACCCGACCGCGGCGGTCCACACCGCCAACGCGGCGCTCGTGAGCGGCTTCCAGCTCGCCTTCCTGTGCGCCGGCGGGGTCGCGGCAGTCGGGATGCTCGTGGCCTTCCTCGGGATGCCGAGCACCCGCACGCGTGAGGCCACGGCGCCCCAGGCTGCCGTCGCGGCCGAGATGTAGCGACAATGCGCGTGTATGGCGCGCGTATTCGTCACGCGCGAGCTGCCGGGTCCGGCGCTCGCGCGCCTCAGGGAAGCCCACGACACGACCGTCTGGCCGGACCCGCTGCCCCCCGGCCGCGCGGCGCTGCTTGAGCACGCCGCGCCGGCCGACGCGCTGCTGACGCTGCTCACCGACCGGATCGACGCCGAGCTGATCGCGGCCGCGCCACGGCTCAAGGTGATTGCCAACTATGCCGTCGGCTACGACAACATCGACGTCGACGCGGCCACCGCGCGCGGCATCGGGGTGGGCAACACGCCCGACGCGCTCACGGAGGCGACGGCGGACCTCACCTTCGCGCTGCTGATGGCCGCGGCGCGGCGGATCACCGAGGCGGCGGCGTTCGCCCGCAGCGGGCAATGGCAGACCTGGGAGCCCGCCGGCTTCCTCGGCGCCGACGTGTACGGAGCGACGCTCGGCATCATCGGCCTGGGCCGGATCGGGCAGGCGGTCGCCCGCCGGGCCGCCGGCTTCGGCATGGAGGTCCTCACCACCGAGACCCGCGACCAGCACAACCTCGAGCACCTCCTGCGCCGGTCGGACTACGTCTCGATCCACCTGCCGCTCACCGCGGGCACCCGCAACCTGATCGGCACCGACGCCTTCGCGCTGATGAAGCCGACCGCGATCCTCATCAACACCGCCCGCGGGGCGATCGTCGACCGCGAGGCGCTCGCGCAGGCGCTCCACACCGGGCAGATCGCCGGAGCGGCGCTCGACGTCACCTCCCCCGAGCCGCTGCCGCCCGACGACCCGCTCTGGCAGGCGCCGAACCTCCTCGTCGTGCCGCACATCGGCTCGGCGACCTGGTCGGCCCGCGAGCGGATGACGGAGATCGCCGTGGAGAACATCCTCGCCGGGCTCGAGGGCCGCCCCCTCCCCCACCAGGTCCCCTCGCAGGTCACCGACTGAAGCCGTCGTGCGGATCGCGGTCGTCGACGTCGGGACGAACACCACCCGGCTCTACGTCGCTGAGGTCGAGCGGGGGCGGGTCGCGCGGGAGCTGACGCGGATGAGCCGGGTGACCCGCCTCGGCGCCGGCGTCGACACCACCGGGGAGCTCGCGCCGGACGCCCTCGCGCGCGAGCACGCGGTGCTCGAGGAGTACGCCGGGCTGATCCGGGAGCACCGGCCCGACCGGGCGGTGGCGGTGATGACGAGCGCCGTGCGCGACGCGAGCAACGGCGAGGCGTTCGCCACCGCCGTGACCGACCGCCACGGGCTCGAGGTGCGGGTCATCAGCGGTGAGGAGGAGGCGCGCCTCACCTACCTCGGCGCGACCGACGGACGCGCCCCCGAGCCCGGCGGGGCGGCGACGCTCGTCTTCGACATCGGCGGCGGCTCGACCGAGCTCGTGCTCGGCCACGGCGCCGAGATCCGCTTCCACGTCTCCACCCAGACCGGTGTCGTGCGCCTCGCCGACCGCCACATCCGCAACGACCCGCCGACCGCGGGCGAGATCGAGGCGGTCACCGCGGACGTTCGTGCGGTGCTCGAGGCGGCGGTCCCCGCCGCGCTGCGCGCCACCCCCGGCCGCGCGCTCGGCGTCGCCGGAACGCCGACGTCGCTGGCGGCGATCGCGCAGGACCTCGAGCCCTACGACCCCACCCGGGTGCACGGCTACCGGCTGAGCGCGGAGCGCCGCGACGCGATCTTCGCGCGACTCCTCGCGCTGGCGCTCCCGGAACGCCAGCGGGTGCGGGGGCTGCACCCCGACCGGGCGATCGCGATCCTGCCCGGCATCATCATCCTCACCGAGGTGATGGGGCTGTTCGGCCTCGAGGCGATCGAGGTCTCCGAGCACGACATCCTGCGTGGCGCGGCGCTGCGCTACGCGGCGCGCTGAACGCGGCGGCGGGGCCGGAGGTCCAGCGGGACCGCCGGCCCCGGGATGAGGTCAGGAGCGGACGAGGCCGAGCCGGCCGGAGATGTCGGCGCACTCCGCGCAGACCTCGTCCGGGATGAGCCCGACGCGCATCAGCAGGGCAAAGGCCCGGCAGCCCAGGCAGTAGCCGGCGATCGACTCGAGGCCGGCGGCCGGGAGGAAGAGCGCGAGGACGACGTCGGCGGCGGTGTGGTCGCCGAGGATCAGCCCGAGGACGAGCGCGAGCGAGGACAGCACCGTGCCGAGCGCCTGGGCGAAGCGCTTCGGCGGTCCGGGAACGGGCACCCGCTCCCCCAGGCGCGGGGCGATCACGTGCATCGCGACCCAGCCGAGCGGGCTCAGCCGCGGGCCGGTGAGCACGCGCGCCCAGAAGCCGTAGGCGAGCGGGATCGTCAGCCAGTAGAAGCCGGTGAGCAGGGTGACGATCACCATCAGGAGCACGACGGCGGCGACGGTGCGGGCCGCCTTGTCGTTGACCGGGTTGGGGAAGGAGAAGAAGTCGCTCACGACGGAGCAGTCTATCTCAACTGAGTTGGTCCACTTGCTGGTGGAGGGTGAAACCCCGCAACGGACGGGGCGGGCGCCACGGATGGGGGCGTCCACGCCGGCGCCTACGGTGAAGACATGATCGGACACGGACCAGGCGGGGTCGGGCGGGAGTATCCGCTGACGTTCACCGTCGACTATCCCGACCGGCCGCTCGACCGCCTGAGCAGCGCGCTGCGGCTCATCACCGTCCTGCCGATCGCCGCGCTCGCCGCCACCCTCGAGGGCGGGAGCATCGGCTTCGGGTCCGATGTCCGGTATGCCGGCGGCGGCCTGGGGATCCTCGTCATCCCGGTGGCGCTGATGCTCCTCTTCCGCCGCAGGTACCCGAGGTGGTGGTATGACTGGAACCTCCAGCTCAGCCGCTTCAGCAACCGGATCAGCGTCTACCTGGCGCTGATGGACGACCGCTACCCCTCGACCGAGGAGGAGCAGGCGGTTCATCTCGACTTTCCCTACCCCGACGCCGAGCGCGACCTGAACCGGTGGCTGCCGCTCGTGAAGTGGCTGCTCGCCCTCCCGCACTACATCGCTCTCTTCTTCCTCAGCATCGGGGCGATCGTCGCGGTGATCATCGCCTGGTTCGCGATCCTGCTCACCGGGCGCTACCCGCGTCCGCTGTTTCTCTACGTCGAGGGCGTGCTGCGCTGGGAGAACCGGGTCGGCGCCTACGCCTTCCTGCTCATCACCGACCGCTACCCGCCGTTCAGCCTGCGGCCCTGAGGGCGTTCCCGCTCGGCCGCCGGCCCGCTGGCCGGGCGGCCGGACCGCACCGGGTCAGAGCCTCGCCACGACGAGTCCCGCCGCGAGCAGCACCATCCCCATCCACATCGCCGAGAGGGCGCCCTCGAGCGGGTCGAGCAGGCGCCGGTCGGTGAGCTCGCGGACCTCGCCGTCGCGCAGGACCTGACGGCCGCTGACGGTCGCGGTGCGACGACGCAGCTCACGGGCCGGGGTCGAGAGCCGCCGCTGGGCGAGGCTGATCAGCGAGCAGGCGGCCGCCACCAGCACCGCCTGCACGCGCACGTCGAGCGCCTCGACGAACCAGCCCGTGAGCGCCGGGAAGCCACCCCAGGCCAGGGCGAACCACGTGTCGGTGTGCAGGCGCCCGCCGAAGAGCTCGAGGTTGTAGGCCAGCGCCAGGAACGCGCCGGCCACGATGAACGGGACGATCCAGACGCTGAGGACGACGACCCCGACCGCGCCGATGGCGACCGCCCCGCCGAGGCCGGCGACCGTCAGCGCGATCAGCGTCCCCCGGGGGAGCCGGGTGCCGAGCGGACGGCCGGCGAGCTCGTCCAGCGCATGGCAGGCGAGACCGAGGGCGAGCAGGAAGGCGCCGAGCGCCGCGCCGAGACGCCAGAGGAGGAAGTGCGGCGCGAGCGCCGCGCCGATCGCCACATAGCTCAGATGCCAGGCCGTGTAGGGCGGGTGCAGGAGCGTGACAAGGTCACGCCACCCGCCCGGGGGCAGCGCGTAGAAGGCCGGCCGGGCGCGCCCGCCCGCGCCCGGACCGGGCGGGCTATCGGGGCTCGGCGCCGTCCCGGACCCCCGTGAGGACGATCCCGGCGCCGAAGCTCATGTCGCGCTGGGTGACCTGAGCGATCCCGGCGCTCCGCCACAGGGCCGGGAGGTCCGGGTGGGCGGCGTGGAAGGACTCGATGTTCGGGCCCAGGAAGCGACCGACCTCGTACCAGTCCCGGGAGACGATCCGGCCGATCAGGGGCAGCCCGAGCCGGGTGTGGGCGCGCCAGAGGGCGCGCAGGCGCGGGTCGGCGGGGACCCCGAACTCGACCATGCCGATCGGGCCGCCCGGCCGCACGACCCGGGCGAGCTCCCGCAGGGTGCTCGCCGGGTCATCCACGTAGCGCAGCAGGTAGGTGAAGGAGAGCGCGTCAAACTCGGCGTCGGCGAACGGCAGCGCCTCGGCCTCCCCGAGGACGAAGGAGAGCCGGTCGGCGAGCTGCGGCGTGCGCTGCAGCCGGGCCCGGGCGACGCCGAGCATCGCCTCGCTCTGATCGAGGCCGACCACGGTGGCGCCGCGCGCGGCGAGCGCGAAGGCGACCATCCCGGTGCCGGTGGCGACGTCGAGGATCCGCATCCCGGGCCGGGGGGCGGTCGCGTCGACGAGCGCGCGGCGCCAACGCGGGTCCTCGCCGAAGCTCATCACGGCGCCCACGCGGTCATACCGGGCTGGGAGGCCGCTGAAGAGCTCGAGCGCGTGGCGCTTGCGGGGCGAGGGCATCGGCAGGTGAGAGCCTACCGGCGGGCGGGGCCCGGCGCGTGACCCCGGCGCGACCCGGCGGCATCCGGGCGGCCGCGCGGCCACGCGGTACGGTGAGGAGCCATGGAGCCGGGCGAGGAGACGGGGATGCGCGTCGACAAGTGGCTGTGGACCGCGCGACTGTTCAAGACGCGGTCCCTCGCCGCCGAGGCGGTGAAGGGCGGCCGTGTCCATGTCAACGGGATCGCCGTGAAGCCGGGCCGCGAGCTCCGGCTGGGCGACGAGCTCGAGGTGACGATCGGCCCGCTGCGGCGCACCGTGATCGTGCGCGGCGCCGCCCCGCGACGGGTCTCGGGCGCGGAGGCGCTCAAGCTCTACGAGGAGACCGAGGCGAGTGTCGCCGAGCGCGAGCGCCAGGCCGAGCTGCGGCGGCTCGCCGCGCCGCTCGATCTCGGCGGCCGGCCGACGAAGCGGGACCGGCGGCGGTTCGACGCCGGGCGCTGGTGAGCGTCAGAGCGAGACGGCGCCCGACTCGTCGAGCGTCCAGTCCGGGTTATGCGCGACCTCCCAGACGTAGCCGTCCGGATCGGCGAAGGCGCCGGTGAGGCCACCCCACGGCGCTCGCTCCGCGGGTCGCGCGATCCTGCCCCCGGCCCGGCGAGCGTCCTCGAGCACGGCGCTCACCTGCTCCGGGGACCGCACGTTGTGGGCGAGCTCGATTCCCGGCGCGCCATGCCCGCCGAGGGCCGTCCAGAGGGCGAGCACCATGCCGCCCGCCTGGAAGAAGCAGACCTCGTCGTCCGGTTGGCGGGCGTCGCTCCAGCCCATCGCCTCGTAGAAGGCGCGGGCCCGAGCGAGGTCGGAGACCCCGAGGGTGATCGCGGTGACACGCTGCTCCATCAGTGCAACCTCCAGGATCGGTTCACGCTCGGTCCACCTCGGCGATCCGCTCGCGCAGGTGCTCGCCGATCTCGACGTCATGGGGCAGGCGTCTGAGCTCCGCCGCTCGCGCCGGGATGCCCGCGTCCCGCAGCCAGGCTTCCATCCACGACCAGTACGAGTCGGCCATCTCCTCGTCGGTCTCACCGGGCCCCGGACCGTCCGGGCCGACGACCATCCGGGCGGTCGCCTCGATCTGCGCACGCCCCTCCTGGGCGATCGGCGCCGAGCCGCCCCAACCACGGTCGTCGAGCAACAGGCGTCGCCGGCCGTCGCCGAGCTCGGCGTACAGGTGCGCCCAGGCCGAGCACCCGTCCCCCCCGGGCGGATCGAGCTCGATGGTGGTGACCAACCGCCGGACGCTCGCCATGCCGCGACTCTAACCGCTGACGCGAGGCACCGCACGCTGTCGGCGCCGTGCGGGTTTCCACCTGCGGGGGTAGGAGGTCGGCATGACCCTGATCACCCTGTTCTGGCGCCTCGGCCGCCGGCGTTGGATGCGACGCGTGCTGCTCTGGCTCGTCGTCCGTCTGATCCGGCTGTTCGGCTGGCGCCGAGCGGTGCGGTTCGCCCTCCGTGGCTCCGGGCGCAGCCGCCTGCTCCTGCTCGCCCTCTGGCGCGCGACGATCCGCCGGCTCGGCCTGGCCCGCGCGCTCCGCGCCGTCGGTTAGCCTTCCGGCCGTGGCTGAGTCATTCCCGCGGCAGCAGGCGCGCACGCGCGGGTTCACGCTCGGCCAGCCGCGCAGCTTCACCGTCGCCGCCGACGGCAGCCGGGTGGTGTTCCTGCGCTCGAGCAGCGGCCAGGATCCCGTCAACGCCCTGTGGGTGTACGACCTGGCGACGGGTGAGGAGCGCGTCGTCGTCGACCCGCGGCGGCTCGGGGATCAGGCGAGCGAGCGGCTCTCCGTCGAGGAGCGGGCGCGGCGCGAGCGGATGCGCGAGACGGCGGGCGGGATCGTGTCCTACGCGACCGACCGGGACGCGCGGATCGCCGCCTTCTCCCTCTCCGGGCGGCTGCTCGTGGCCGACCTCACCACCGGGGAGACCAGCGAGCTCGCCGTGCCGGGGCCGGTCTTCGATCCCCGCCCGGACCCGACCGGCGCACGCGTCGCCTTCGTGCACGATCGCGGCCTGCACGTCGTGGAGCTCGGCACCGCCGCGGTCACCACCCTGGCTCGCGACGGGGCCGAGCACGTCACCTGGGGCACCGCCGAGTTCGTCGCCGCCGAGGAGATGGGCCGCGACACCGGCTACTGGTGGTCGCCGGACGGGCGCGCCCTGCTCGCCGCGCGCGTCGACGAGTCACCGGTGCGGGAGATCTGGATCACCGAGGCGGCCGACCCCACCGCGCCGCCGCGCGCGGTCCGCTACCCGGCCGCCGGCAGCCCCAACGCCACCGTCGAGGTCCACCTCCTGCGCGCCGACGGGTCGGGCGGCACCCCGGTCCGGTGGGATCGCGAGCGCCACCCGTACCTGGCCACCGGCGCCTGGGACCGTCATGGCCCGCTGATCTCCGTGCAGTCCCGCGACCAGCGCAGCGTGCGCGTCCTCGCCATCGACCCCGCCAGCGGCGGGGTCACCGCCCTGGCCGAGCTGGACGACCCGCACTGGGTCGATCTGGTGGAGGGCGTGCCCGCCCGTCTCGGCGACGGACGGCTCGTGACGGTCGAGGGCCGCGACGACACGCTCAGCCTGACGATCGGCGGGGCGAGCGTCACCCCGGCCGACCTCGAGGTCCGGTCCGTCATCGAGGTCTCCGACGCGGAGGTCCTCTTCACCGCGGGCACCGACCCGCTCGCCGTCGCCGTCTGGCGCTGGGCGGCGGGCGAGGCGGAACTCACC
>DAIDJO010000105.1 GCA_027451345.1 Solirubrobacterales bacterium | reverse complement strand
ATCGGCGAGAGCCTCGACGCGTTCGCCGACGCGCTCGTCACGAAGGTGCGCGCGGCGACCGCCGGCCGCGCCCGGCGCGCCGCGAACACCCCGCCCGCGGCGCCGACCCGCCGCCCAGGCCGCTCGAGCGTCGCCCGCGCCGTGCTGATCGCCACCTCGACCGGTGGGCCCAAGGCGCTCGCCGCCCTCACCCCGAAGCTTCCCGCCCGCCTGGGGATCGGCACGCTGATCGTGCAGCACATGCCCCCCGGCTTCACGCGGTCGCTCGCCGCCCGCCTGGACAACGCCTCCGCGCTGCAGATCCGCGAGGCCGACGGCGGCGAGCTGCTCGACCCGGCCGTGGCGCTGCTCGCGCCCGGCGGCAAGCACATGCGGGTCGGCGCCGGCGGGCGCATCACCCTCACGGAGGAGCCGGAGATCGGCTCCCTGCGCCCCCGGGCGGACCTGACGATCGCCGACGCCGCCAAGGTCTTCGGCGAGCGGACGCTGCTTGTCGTGATGACCGGGATGGGCAACGACGGCCTGGTCGGCGCCGAGGAGGTTCGCCGTCGCGGCGGGCGCATCCTCGTGGAGGCGCAGTCGACCTGCACCGTCTACGGGATGCCGCGGGCGATCGAGGAGGCGAACCTCGCCGACGCGGTGCTCCCGCTGCACGAGCTGCCGGCGGCGATCGTCGAGGAGGCGGCATGACCCTCACGGCCGTCGATGACTACGTCGAGTTCTGTGTCGCTCTGCGCAAGCTGACCGGGATCGACCTGACGCAGTACAAGCGCCCGCAGATGGAGCGCCGGCTGCGCACGTTCTACGCGAACCGCGGCGTGACGAGGCTGACCGACGCGATCCCGCGCCTGCGCGCCGACCCGGCGCACCTCGAGGAGCTGCTCGACCGGATCACGATCAACGTCTCGCAGCTCTGGCGCAATCCCGAGCAGTGGGACGTGATCCATCAGCGGCTGCTGCCGGAGCTCGCCGAGGCGGGCCAGCTCCGCGCCTGGAGCGCGGGCTGCTCGTACGGCGCGGAGGCCTACACCCTCGCCACCCTCTGCCATCTCGCGCTGCCGGGCCGGAGGGTGACGATCCAGGGCACGGACATCGACAAGCGGATGGTCGAGCGCGCCCGGCTCGGGGTGTTCAGCGAGGAGGACGCCCGCTCCGCTCCGCAGGAGCTGATGAACATCGGCTTCGAACGGGTTCCGGACGGCTGGCGGGCGAAGATGAACCTCCGCTCGATGACCCGCTTCGATGTCGGGGACCTGCTGCGGACGCAGCCGCGTCCGGGGTCCTTCGACCTGATCCTCTGCCGGAACACCGTCATCTACTTCGCCGAGCCGATCCGCGACGAACTGCACGGACGCCTCGCCGAGGCGCTGCGCCCGGGCGGGTACCTCGTCATCGGCTCGACCGAGCGGGTAGCGCAGCCGAGCGCGCTCGGCCTGACGATGCAACATCCATTCATCTATCGGAAAGCCTGATGGACACCTCGGAATACATGCCCATGTTCCTGGCCGAGGCCCAGGAGCATCTCCAAGAACTGAACCTCGCCGTGGTTGCCCTCGAGGACGACCCCACCAACCAGGAGACCGTCGACGGCATCTTCCGGATCGCGCACTCGCTGAAGGGCATGAGCGCGACGATGGGCTTCTCGGCGATCGCGGGCCTCACCCACGTGATGGAGGACGTCTTCGAGCTCCTGCGCCAGCGCGCCGATGGACTGCACCGGGATGCGATCACGACCGTCCTCGCCTGTCTCGACGCGCTGCAGGGCGCCGTCGATTCGATCGAGGCCACCGGGAGCGAGAACCTCGAGACCGAGCCGCTGATCGAGCAGCTGCGCGCCCTGATCCGTGACCGGACCCCGGACCAGGAGGCGCTGCGCGCGGGCGGCGCGGTGCTCCCCGATCCCGCGACCGTCGCCGCGGTGCAGGCCGACGGTGGCCGGATCCTCCACGTCCGCGTGGTGCTCGACGCCGAGGTGATGATGCCGGCGGTGCGCGCCCACATGGTGTTCGCGGCGCTCGCCATGCACGGCGAGATGATCGGCAGCGTGCCGATGCCGGAGGCGATCGAGAACTTCGAGGGTCACGAGATCGAGGCGTGGATCGTCTCCGACCACGAGGAGGCGGAGCTCGTCAGGACCGCCACCCGCGTCTCCGACGTGGCGCTGGCCGAGGTGGCCGAGGTGGCCGGCGACGCGGTGGCGGCGCCGACCGACGAACCGCAGGCAGCGGCCGACGCCGCCGCCGAGCCCGTCGAGGCCGCCGTGGGCACCAGCGAGGATCCGGGGTCGGGCACCGCCGTGCCGGCGGCCGGCGCCGCGAACCGCCCGGCGGCCGGCGGGACCGGGCACTCGACCGCCCGCACCGTCCGGGTCGACGCCGAGCGGCTCGACACGCTGATGCACCTGATGGGCGAGCTCGTGATCCACCGGACGGCCGTCGAGGCACACACGGCGAACCTCAGCTCGCCGGAGCTCCAGCACGCGGTGCAGAACCTGACGCGGAGCTCCCAGGCGCTCCAGTCGATGGTCATGCAGGTGCGAATGATCCCGGTCGACGTCGTCTTCATGCGCTTTCCCCGGCTCGTGCGCGACCTCTCCACGAAGCTCGGCAAGGACATCGAGCTCGACCTCGTCGGACGCGAGACCGAGCTCGACCGCACGGTCGTCGACTCGCTCGGCGACCCGCTCGTCCACCTGGTGCGCAACTCCCTCGATCACGGGATCGAGCCGCCGGACGTGCGCGAGGCGGCGGGCAAGCCCCGTACCGGCACGCTCACCATCGCCGCGCGTCATGCCGGCGGCAGCGTGGTGATCGAGGTCCGCGACGACGGCCGCGGCGTCGACCCCGAGGCGGTCGCGCGCAAGGCGGTGCAGCGCGGACTGATCGACCCCGAGGCGGCCCGTCACATCGACACCAGGCAGGCGATCGAACTGCTCTTCGCCCCGGGCTTCTCGACGGCGGAGACGACGAGCGACATCTCCGGGCGCGGCGTCGGGATGGATGCGGTGCGGACGAAGATCCGCGAGCTCGGTGGCGAGGTCCTGATGGAGTCGACCCCGGGTCGCGGCACGAGCGCGCAGATCCGGCTTCCCCTCACCCTGGCGATCGTCTCGGCCCTCCAGGTCGACGTCGCCGGGGCACCGTTCGCCATTCCGATCGACCGGGTCGAGCGCACGCTGCGCCTCGGCGAGCACGCGGTGCGCCAGATCGCCGGACGCCGGGTGTTGGCGCTCGAGGACGGCGTCATCCCGCTGCTCGAGGGCGGCACCACCTTCGGGCGCGGCACCGGCGGCCAGCATGACCTCGTCGTGATCGTTCGCGGCGACGACAAGCGCATCGGGCTGACCGTCGACGAGCTGGTCGGCCAGCGCGAGCTCGTCACCCGTCCCCTCCCCCAGATCGTCTCGGAGGGCCAGCCGATCTCCGGCGGGGCGGTGCTGGCCGACGGCCAGATCGCCCTGATCGTCGACTGCGACGCGCTGGCGGCGGGCATCACCGCGCGCGGCGGCGGCCGTGGGCACGGGCCCGCGCCCGACAGCAGGAGCCTCCCGACCCCCGAGCTCGCCGGGGCCCGTTGACGATCATGACCATCCAACGAGATGCTGCGACCCACGACACTGGAAACGAACCTGAGGAGCCACCCGTGACCGGCAGTCTGACCGACCTTCAGCTCGACGCCCTGCGCGAACTGGCGAACATCTCCTCCGGCACGGCGGCGACGTCCCTCTCGCAGCTGCTCGGCCGCGAGGTCGACCTGAACGTGCCCAAGGCCTTTGCGCTCCCACTGGCGGATGCGGTCGACGCGGCGGGAGATCCCGCGCAGGAGGTCACCGGCATCGCCCTGGCCGTCGAGGGCGACGTGCCGGGGGCGGTGCTGCTGCTCGTGCCGCCCGCCGGCGCCGCGACCCTCTGCTCGCTGCTCGGCGTCGAGCCGGGCACCGAGGTGGGCGACTCCGCACTCGGCGAGATCGGGAACATCCTCGGCGCCGCGTACCTGATGGCGCTGAGCTCGATGACCGGCGTGCAGATGCTGCCGAGCACCCCGCAGGTGATCACCGATCTGCTCGGCGCGATCGTCTCGACGGTGCTCGCCGGCGCCGTCGGGCACGGCGACATCGCACTCGTGCTCGACTCCGAGCTCGACATCACCGGCGAGCCGTGCGCGATCTCCTTCATGCTGCTCCCGGACGCCGACGGCGTGGGTGACCTCCTCGCGCCCCTCGGTCTCTTCGAAGCCACCGACTAGGCGAGGTCCGGACCTCCATGGAGAATGTGCGCATGGGAGAGCTTGCCGTCTCGGGCCGAGCCGGAGACGAGCTGGTGGCGATCGGGCTCGGCTCCTGCATCGGTCTGGTCCTGGCCGACCGGCCCGCGGGCATCGCCGGCCTCGCCCACGTCGTGCTGCCCGAGGCACAGGGCAAGCTCGAGCCTCGGGCGAAGTTCGCGGACCTGGCCGTGCCGGAGCTCCTCGACCGCGTGCTCGCGGCCGGTGGGGTGCGGCGGCGGCTCGAGGCGGTCCTGATCGGCGGCGCGCGCATGTTCAGTGTCGGCGCCAGCCTCGACATCGGCGCCCGCAACGCCGAGGCGGTGCGGGCCGCGCTGGAGCGGGCGGGCGTGCGGATCGTCGCCGAGGAGACGGGCGGTAACCGCGGCCGCACGGCCCGGGTGATCGTCGGTGGCGAGATCAGCTCCCAGCTCGCGGGTGGCCCGCGCACGGCGCTCCTGTCGCTCGCCGCCGGACGCCCGTCCCGGACCCCGATCGCTGTGCAGGTGGCGTGATGAACGACGTGCTGAATCCCGATCAGATCGCGGCCCTGTTCGAGGCCGCCAAGACGGGCGAGGTCCCGGAGGCGCACTCGGGTCCCCGGCGTCAGCAGCGGATGCGGGCGGTCGACTTCTCCCGCCCCACGAAGTTCACCACCGACCATCAGCGCCGCATCGCGCGGGCGATCGACGGCTTCTGCCTCGGTGCGGCCACGCGGCTCACAGCCGAGCTGCGCGCCTCGGTCGAGTTCGAGACGCTGAACACGACGCAGGTGACATGGGCGGCGGCGCAGGCGCTCCTGCCGGCCAACTCGCTCCCCGTCATCATCGTGCTCGAGCCACTCGGCACCCGTGCGCTGATGACGATCGAGTCGCAGTTCGTCCTGACGGCGATCGAGGGCCTGCTCGGGGGTTCGACCGAGCGGGCGCAGAAGCCGCGCCGGTTCAGCGAGATCGACTGGACGCTGAGCCGGCGTCTCGTCGAGGCGATCGTGCACCAGCTCTCGGCCGCCTTCCACGACCTGGGCGACATCAGCTTCCGCGTCGAGGACGTGGCCCAGCAGACCGACGCGACGTCGATCGCCTCGGTGAGCGAACCGACCTTCGTGGTGATGGTGGAGGCGCGGCTCGCCACGCATTCGACCGCGATCTCACTGCTCATCCCGTGGGTGGCGATCGACCCGATCGCCGACCTGATCGCCGGGCGCGACCTGCGGCCGATCGGCCAGCAGGATGACTCGGGCATCGGCCGCGCGCTCGCCGCCGCGCCGGTGACGATCCGCGCCGAGGTCGCCGCGCTCGACCTGCCGATCGCCGACGTCCTCTCGCTCGAGCCGGGCACCGTGATCCGGCTCGGCGCCGCCGCCGCCGACGGCGTCTCGCTCTACGCCGAGAACGTCAGGATCGCGCGGGCCCAGCCGGGCGCCAACGGGGTCCGGCGCGCCGTGCAGGTCCAGGCGCACGAGGAGGAGAGCTGATGGCCAGCGAGGTCAGCCAGCGTGAGGCCCTGACGCACCTCGGCGCGTCGACGGCCGAGGCCGTCGCACGGGTGCTCGAGATGTTCGTCCCCGGAGGCATCGAACGCGGAGAGGTGACGGTCACCGCCGACGGGCAGAACCCGTTCGTCAACCTGCCCACCGGCGGCATCGCCGCCTCCGTCCGCTACGTCGACGGAGTCACCGGAGCCAACGTCCTGGTGATGCCCGCCGCCTGCGCCCGCGGCCTCGCGGCCGCGATGGGCGCCGGGGAGCAGGACGACGGTCCGCTCACCGAGCTCGAGATGTCAGCGGTGGGCGAGGCCTCCAACCAGATGCTCGCCTCGGCGGCGGCCGCGATCAGTGTCGTGATCGGGCAGGAGATCGACATCTCCCCGCCGGACGTGCGCGTGATCGCGGCGGACATCGACCCGGCGGACGTGTGGGGGGCCGCCCCCCACGCCTGCTCGACATCGTTCATGATCGCGGGCGAACCCTGCCGGCTCGTGCAGCTCGTCCCCAACGCGTTCGTCATGCGGATGGCGCGCGCCATCGACGAGATCAGCATGCAGCAGACGGCGGCCGAGTACGCCGCCTCCGGAGACGGCGCGGGAACCGACGCGGCCGGCGTGCCGATCACCGAGAAGCTGGGCGACATCAACCTGCGCGTCTGGGCTGAGCTCGGTCGCACGCGGCTGCCGATCGGCGAGGCGCTCGAGCTGCCGGTCGGCGCCGTGGTCGACCTCGACCGCACGGCCGATTCGCCGGTCGATCTCTTCATCAACGGGCTCTGCTTCGGTCACGGCACCCTGCAGATCACCGAGGACGGCGAGTGGGCGATCGAGGTCCTCTCCCTCAACAAACCCGTCGTGCGCAAGCCCGCCCTGGTGGGCGGCGCCGGCATCGTGGCCGAACCATCTGACAGTGACAGCACGAAAGGAAGCATCTGAAATGGCCCGTGTACTCGTAGTCGACGACGCAGCATTCATGCGCAAGCTGCTCACTGACGCGCTCACCAATGGGGGTCACGAGGTGGTGGGCGAGGCCGGCAACGGCAACGAGGCGGTGGTCCGCTGGCAGGAGCTCCGCCCCGAGTTGACGACCCTCGACATCACGATGCCCGAGAAGGATGGGCTCGCGGCGCTCGCCGAGATCATGGCGATCGACCCGTCGGCGAGGATCATCATGTGCTCGGCCCTCGGACAGGAGGGCAAGGTCCTCGAGGCCGTCAAGCTCGGCGCCAAGGACTTCGTCGTCAAGCCCTTCCAACCGCCGCGCGTGCTCGAGGCGGTCGAGAAGGCGCTGGGCTGAACCGCGGCGGCACGGGCCGCCGACGGCCCGCGGTGGCCGAGCCAGCGGGCCGGCCACCGCGCGGACACCCCTCTCATTAAAGCTGGACTATGGTGCGGCCGATGATGGGGTTGACCCCGTTGCCGTGGGGTCTCCCCCTCGATGAGACCGTTCACGTTCCCACGTGGCGCCCGCTTCGCGTGCGCCCTCTTCACCACGCTCCTAGCCGCCGCTGTCTGGTGCGCGTCCCCGTCGCTTGCCGCGCCGTCGAACGCGTTCGAGCACCAGCGGCTGCACCTCGTCGGCAGCAACCCGACGCACGCCGCGGCGGGCAGCCTGACCGGCACGATCGTGCGGACGATCGTCGCCCTGCTCGTCGTCATCGCCGTGATCTACGGCCTCAGCTGGGTGCTGAAGCAGGGCCGGGCGTCCCGGAACCCGGCGCTCGGTGAGGGGCTCGCGCAGGTCGCCTCACTGCCGCTGGGGCCGAACCGCTCGGTCAGCCTGATCCGGGTCGGGGCCGAGCTCCACCTGATCGGCGTCGCCGATCACAGCATCAACGGCATCCGCGTCTTCACCGAGGAGGAGGCGTACGAGCTGGGCATCCCCTTCGACCTCGACGAGCACCCGGGCAGCGGTGGCGGCGCGCAGGCGCACCGCCTGCTCGACGCCCTGCGTCGCCTGACCGTCCGGTAGACGAGCGCCGCGATGAAGATCGACACGAGCAACGCCGTTCAGATCCTGCTGCTCGTCGGCGGGCTCTCGCTGGTGCCCGCCCTCCTGTTCGTGGTCACGGGCTTCAGCCGCATCCTCATCGTCCTCGGCTTCATCCGGACGGCGATGGGCACGCAGAGCAGCCCCCCGAACCAGGTGCTCGTCGGGATCGCGCTGTTCCTGACGCTGTTCGTGATGATGCCGACCGTCACCGCCATCAAGAACGAGGCGTGGACGCCGCTGCAGCACCACCAGATCAGCACCGCGCAGGCGATCAGCCGAGCCGAGCAGCCGCTGCGGAAGTTCATGTTCAAGCAGACCGGCGACAACGAGCTCTCGCTGTTCGTCAACCTGGCGAAGATCCGGACGCCGAAGACGGCCGGGCAGGTCCCGACCTACGTGCTGATCCCCGCGTTCATCATGAGCGAGATGAAGACGGCGTTTGAGATCGGCTTCCTGATCTTCCTGCCGTTCCTGATCATCGACCTGATCGTCTCCTCGACGTTGATGAGCATGGGCATGGTGATGCTCCCACCCACGTTCATCTCGATGCCGTTCAAGATCCTGCTCTTCGTCCTGGTCGACGGCTGGGACCTGATCGCCCGCGCGCTCGTCTCGAGCTTCCACTGACGCGCGCCGACGAGGAGACAGCCCGATGAAC
>DAIDJO010000104.1 GCA_027451345.1 Solirubrobacterales bacterium | reverse complement strand
TGCCCGGCGGGGCGCAGCTCGCTCCCGGTCGTCAGGAGCGCGACGCGCGGGCGCCGCCCGCACGGCAGCGCGCCGAGCCCGAGTGACGCGGCGGCCCCGAGCTGGCCGGGACCCAGGCGGATCCCGGCCGGCAGCACCTCGTCGCCGTGACGCACGTCGCTGCCCGCCCGGCGCACCGCGTAGCCGTGGCGAACCTCGCGCGCGACATCGATCGTCACCGGCTCCGCCTCCGAGACGGACCGGACCCACTCGATCGGCGCCACCGCGTCGGCCCCGTCCGGCACCACCGCTCCGGTGGAGATCGTCACCGCCTGCCCGGGGCCGAGGACACCCGCGAACGGCGCGCCGGCGGCGGACTCGCCGATGACCACGAACCGGCCGGGCGCATCCCGGTGGCGCACGGCGTAGCCGTCCATCGCCGAGTTGGTGAACGGCGGCAGGTCGAGGGTGGCGATGAGCGGCTCGACGAGGTAGCGGTCGAGCGCGCGGTCGAGCGCCACCGCCTCGACGACCGGGGGACGGACCTGCCCGAGCACGAGTTCGAGCGCGTCATCGACGGGCAGCAGCGGTGCGTCAGTCACGGAAGAGCTCCCGGTGCATCGCGTGCAGGCCCTCGATGTCGCGCACGTCCGCGCTGAGGTCGGGCACCTCCAGGATCGGCTCGCCCGCGAAGGAGGCGCGCAGGCGCTCGATGTTCGCCGCGTCGCGGGCGGCGAGCACCGCGTGGTCGGCGAGACAGGCGTCCACCGTGGCGGCGAGGTCCGCGGGGAGGTCGAGCGGGACCTCCCCGCGGGGCAGCGGGCGGGTCACCCGGTTGACGATCGCGCCCGTGAAGGGCAGCCCGTCGCGGCGCAGGGTCTCACGGAACCAGATCGCCTCCTCGAGCGGCCGGTCCTGGGCGGAGGTGACGAGCAGGAAGGCGGTGTCGGGGGCGTGGAGGAGCTGTTCCACGCGCCGAGCCCGCAGGTCGAACTCCTCGGTCATCCCGCCGAGCAGGGTGAAGAACGCGGTGAGGTCGGAGAGCAGGTCGACGCCGGTGACGAGCTTCAGCCCAGCGAGCAACGGCATCGCGCCGATGCCGAGCAGGCGCATGCCGAACCCGGTCGGGCGCATCAGGGCCTTCAGCGCGCTGCCGCCGAGGAAGGCGGTGAGCCGGCCGGGCGCGCTCAGGAACTCGGCCGCGTTGTGCGCCGGCGGCGTGTCGAGCACCACGAGGTCGAAGTCGGCCTCGGAGAGCTCGTAGAGCTTCTCGATCGCCGTGAACTCCTGCGAGCCCGAGACGGCCGAGGAGATCTCGCGGTAGACGCCGTTGCGCTTGATCTCCGCCGCGCGCGCGGGCGAGGGCGCGACACGGTCGATCAGGTCGTCGAAGGTCCGCTTCGGGTCGAGCATGACCGCCCAGAGCTCCCCGCCCTCGCCCAACCCATCGAGATGGTCGCTCGGGACGCGGCGGGGCTCGTTGTCGAGGCGATCGAGGCCGAGGGCGTTGGCCAGGCGCCGGGCCGGATCGATCGTGACCACCGCGACCTTCCGTCCGCGACCGGCCATCCCGACGGCGATCGCGGCGGCCGTGGTCGTCTTGCCCACGCCGCCGGCGCCGACACAGATGCAGACCCGCTTGCCCTCGAGCAGCTCGGGGACGGTCGGGGGGGCGGCGTCCGCGGTCACGCGGCCAGCTCCGCGGCGAGCCGCTCGATCTCGGGCAGCCCCAGGCGCGGCTCGAACAGGAAGGGGAGGGTGTGCAGGCGGTCGCGGAACGCCTCGCGCAGCCGCGCCTCCTGCTCGGCCTGCGCGGTGGCGCGCGCGGCCTCGGCGAGCGCGACCTCGATGGTGGCGACCGCGGTGGTGTCGAGGCCGGGGCGTGCCGCCTGGAGTCGCCTCACGTCGGCGGGCGTGAAGCGGTCCGGGTAGCGGGCGTTGAGGATCACCTGCTCGAGCTCGAGCGGGTCGACGGCCGACGCGAGCGCGTCGCGGAGCTCGAGGGTCTCGTTCACCGGCATCTCCTCCGCCGTGCACACGGCGACGATCGCGGTGAACTCCCGGTCGAGCAGGGTTTCGGCGATCGTGCGGGCGTGGTGGGCGACCGGTCCGACCCGGGCGATCTCAGCGATCGTGCGCGGGGTGCGCAGGATCGCGGCGCCGTGCCCGGAGGCCGGCGCGTCGACGATCACGAGGTCATACGGACCGCCGCCGGAGGTCCGGCGCTCGCTCTGCGCGAGGTCCCAGAACTTGCCGACGCAGAGCATCTCGCGCAGCCCCGGGGCGGCCATGGCAAACGCCTGGAAGAGCCGGCTGTTGCGCAGCAGCGCCGCGGCGGGGGCCGGCACGCGCGCCTCGAGGTACTCCTCCATGGCGCTCTGCGGGTCGACCGAGGTCTGGAACAGCCCCGGCGCGAGCTCCCGCTCGGTGGTGTCGCCCTCCCCGTTCATGTCGGCCACGATCGTGCGCAGGCCCCGCCGGGTGCCGGCGAGGCCGAGCGCGAGGGAGACGGTCGTCTTACCGACGCCGCCCTTGCCCGTCACGAAGATCAGGCGGTGGCTGAGGAGGGGCTGAACCACTGCGTTTGGAACATACCCGAGCGGCGGTCCGGGCCCGTCTTTGAAGGATTCCCCGCCGCTGCTGCGAATACAGGCGCGAATGCGTCTCTCAGCCACCAGCCTTCTTCCGGAGGAGCGCCCGTGACGGCCAGCCTCGAGGTGATCGCGTTCGCCAACCAGAAGGGCGGCGTCGCGAAGACCACCACCACGCTCAACCTCGCCGCGGCCTTTGCCGAGCAGGGGCATCGTGTCCTCTGCTGTGACATGGATCCGCAGGGGAACCTGACGATGTCCCAGGGCATCGATCCGGACAACCTGAAGAAGTCCATGTACGACGTCCTCGTCCATCGGATCTCGATCCGCGAGGTGATCCACAAGCGCGAGGTGGACGTCGCCTGCGCGTCGATCGATCTCGCCGGCGCCGAGATCGCCATGTCGACGATGATCGGCCGCGAGCGCGCCCTCGAGCGCGCGCTCAACGAGGTCGCCGACGACTACGACTACTGCTTCATCGACACGCCGCCGAGTCTCGGCCTCCTGACGATCAACGCGCTCACCGCCGCCAATCGCGTGATCGTCCCCGTCCAATGCGAGTATTTGTCCATGCGGGGCCTGATCCAGCTGCAGAACACGCTCGCGATGATCCGGGAGAACCTGAATCCGGACGTGGTGATCCAGGGGATTCTGCCGACGATGGTCGACACCCGCACGCTGCACGCGAAGGAGGCGATCGAGCTGCTCGAGGAGAACTTTGGCGACCAGGTCTTCACCTCGCGCATCCGCAAGACGGTTCGCTTCGCGGAGGCACCCGTGAAGGGGATGTCGGTGCTCAAGTACGACCCTGACGGAATCGCGGCCCACTCGTACCGTCAGCTCGCCAAGGAGGTCCTCGCCAATGCCCACAGCTAAGCGCGCGAGCATGCGGGAGGGCCCGCTCGCCCAGCTGTTCCGCAAGACCGCCCAGGAGACGATGGCGGCGACCGATCCGGCCCCGACGGCGCCGGAGCCCCAGGCTGCGGCTCCCGCTCCCGCTGTCGCGGAGCCGGCGGAGCGGCCGGAGCCGGCGGAGCGGCGGACCCACCCGCACCCGTCCCTGGCTCCGTCGCCCGACGCGGCGCCGCAGCTCGCGGTGCCGGACGGCGGCGTCGGCACCGGAGAGGCGCGCCTGCCCGGCGTTCCGACGCCCCAGCAGCGGCTGGAGTCGGCGTTCTCGGCGGACATCCCGGCCAGCCTGATGGACCCGCCGGGCGCCGCGCCCGCGCCGCGCCCGATGGCGCCCGCGCCGGCGCATGACGTCTACGCCCGGCCCGAGAGCCTGTTCGAACCGACCGGCGGTGTGCGGCCGGTGGGTCGACCGGTCATCCGCGTCGTCGGCGTCGGTGGCGCCGGGGTCAACGCGGTCAACCGCATGATCGAGGCCGCCATCGAGGGGGTCGAGTTCATCGCCATCAACACCGACCTGCAGTCGCTGCAGACCTCGGCCGCGTCAACGACGCTGCACATCGGCGACGCGCTGACCCGGGGCCTCGGCTCGGGGGCCAACCCCGAGCTCGGCCGGCAGGCGGCGCGCGAGGAGTACGACCAGATCAAGTCGGTGCTGCGCGGCGCGGACATGGTGTTCATCGCCGCCGGCGCAGGCGGGGGGACCGGCACGGGAGCCGCGCCGGTCGTCGCCCAGATCGCCCGCGAGCTCGGCGCGCTGACGGTCGGCATCGTGACGCGGCCGTTCCAGTTCGAGGGCTCGCGCCGGCGCGACCAGGCTGAGGCGGGCATCGCGGCGCTGAGCGAGGCGGTCGACACGCTGATCGTGGTGCCGAACAACCGTCTGCTCACCGTGCTCGAGCGCAACACGACGATGGTCGAGGCGTTCCGGGTCGCCGACGATGTGCTGCGCCAGGGCGTGCAGGGCATCTCCGACCTCGTCACCCTTCCCGGGCTGATCAACCTGGACTTCGCCGACGTGCGCACGATCATGTCCGACGCCGGCAGCGCGCTGCTCGGGATCGGCATGGGCACGGGTGAGCGCCGCGCGATCGAGGCGGCCGAGGCGGCCGTGGCGTCGCCGCTGCTGGAGACGAGCATGGAGGGCGCCCGGTCGATCCTCCTGTCGATCACCGGGGGCTCGGACATCTCGCTCTGGGAGGTCAACGAGGCGGCCAAGGCCGTCGCCGAGGCGGCTCATCCGGACGCGAACATCATCTTCGGCGCGATGGTCGACGAGAAGCTCGACGGCGACGAGGTGTGGATCACGGTGGTGGCGACCGGCTACGACGAGCGTCGGCCGTCGGCGCGGCTCGTCGAGCCCGCCGGGGAGCCCCGGGTGAGCCGCGCGGGCGACCGTACCCCGAGCCTCACCGCGGAGCGCCAGCCCCGTGCCGCCGAGGTGATGGACATCCCGGAGTTCATTCCGCGACGGTGAGGTCCGGGCGGCTCAGCCGAACCGGACTTTTCCGTTCGACTTCGCGCGAGCCTGCGCCCGGTCGACGAAATCCAGGCGGGTGAGCGCGGCGCGGAAGAGGCGCGTGACGAGCTCCAGCCGCGCGCCCTCGGTGCGCAGCCCAAGGAGGCCCTGCTTGGCCTCGAGACCGAAGTCGACGGTGGCGGCCATCCGGTAGGCGTCCATCCCCTCCAGATCCTCGGGCGAGGGGGTGCGGTCGGTCGCCTTGTGGACGAGCTCGGCGTAGACGGCGTGCGCGCCGTCGATCAGCGCCCGCGGCGCCGGCGGCGGGTCGTCGGTGAGGAACTCCACGACGCCGGCCGGATACGCGAGGTCCCGTTGGCGCTCGATGATCCGCAGAGGGCGGGTGCCGCGGGCCAGGAGGTTGATCCGGCCGTCCTCGAAGCGCTCGAGGATGCGCTCGATCCGGCAGGCGCAACCGATGTCATGCAGGCCGTCGTCGGCCATCCACACGATTCCGAACTCACTGTCGTGCGCGAGGCATTCGGCGACGAGCGCCTTGAACCGCTCCTCGAAGATGTGCAGCGGCACGAGCTCGCCGGGCAGCACCACGAGCTGCAGGGGAAAGAGCGGGAAATGGTCGGCCAGACGATCGGACACGGTCAGTCGCGCTCGAGCGGCGCACGGCCGGTGAGCAGAAGGTTGTAGAAGATCGCCGGGGGCAGGCGAGGTTCGAGCGCCCGGCCGTCGAGCCGCTGGAGGAGGAGATACCCGCGGAAGGCGTACCGGCGCCACCACAGCGGCACGTCCTGGGGAGCAGCGCTCGCCTCGAGGCCGCGGTTGAACCAGCCGAACCAGTTGGCGAGGAGCTCCTCACCGCGGACCGTGACGGCGCTGAAGCCGGCCGCCCGGGCGAGCCGCTCGAGGTCGGTGGGGGAGAAGGCGTGGATGTCGACCTCGGCCTCCAGGGCGTGATCGGTCCCGTGCTCCAGCGCGGTCGCCTCGACCGAGCCGGCGAGCGGCGCGGCGCCAAGGGCACGGCGCCAGAGCGGCGCGAGCACCCGCGCCGCTCGCTTCGGTGCCCGGGCGGCGCGGTCACCGAGCCGGGACGGCTCGCCGGCGAACACGATTCGGCCGCCGGGGCGCAGGACGCGACGGAACTCGGTGAAGGCGCGGTCGAGGTCGGGCAGGTGGTGGAGGACCGCGTGCCCGAGGACGAGGTCGAAGCTCTCGTCGGGAAACGGCAGCGCCTCGGCGTCGGTCTGCACGGTGCTCACGCCCGTCAGGCCGAGCCGCGCGGCGTTGTGCTCGAGCGCCTCGAGCATCCCGGTGGAGATGTCGGTGCAGGTGAGGTCGTCGATCAGGCCGGCCGCCATCAGATTGAGACTGAAGTAGCCCGTGCCGGCCCCGACCTCGAGCGCGCAGGGGAAGCCGGCGTCGAGCTCGGGGCCGAGCAGCTTGCGGACCTTCCCGAGCACCTGGCCCCGGCCCGTCTCCCCGAAATCGATGCCCCACTTCTCGTCGTAGGTGGTGGCGGCGACGTCGTGGTAGCGGGTGTTGACGTCGCGGATGTGCTCGTGCGAGCGAAGCGCCTGCATCGCGCGAGGACGTTACCGTGTCGCCGGTGACAGGGAACCTCCACGTTCAGGCGAACCAGCCGCCGGGAGTGCCGCCGCTCTCGCTCACCGGCGAGCGCACGCTTCCCGACGTGCCGGCCGAGAACTATTGGTTTCGCCGACACCTCGCCGTGTACGAGTGGATCGCCGCGCGAGTGCCGGGCCAGCGCGTCATCGACATGGCCTGCGGCGAGGGCTACGGCGCGGCGGTGCTGGCCCGGACCGCCGCGTCGGTGACCGGCGTCGACGCCAACCCGGAGGCCCATGAACACGCCCGCCTGCGCTACGTGATGCCGGGACTGCGGTTCGAGCGCGCCATGGTCGAGCGCTACGGCCGGCCCGGCGCCTGCGACGCGGTGACGTTCCTGCAGACAATCGAGCACGTCCCCAATCCCGAGGACACCCTCCGCCACCTGCGGGGCCTGCTCGCGCCCGGCGGCGCCGTCTATGTCTCGACCCCGAACCGCCTCACCCTGGCGCCGGAGGGCGCGCCGAAGTCGGACAACCCCTGGCATCTGCGGGAGTATCTCGCCCACGAGTTCCGCGAGCTCTGCGAGGCCGTGTTCGAATCCGTCGAGATCCTCGGCCTCTACCACGCCCGACGGCTCCGGGCACACGCCCACGCCCTCGCCCTCGGCTGGGATCGCGTGCATCGCGCGCTCGGCATCACCGAGCTGTTCTACGACCGCTTCACCCCGAGCATCCGCGCCGCCGACTTCACCCTGTCGGACCGCCGTCCGCTCTCCGAGGCACTCGACTTCCTCGCCGTCTGTCGCTGACCCCTGGACGAACGTCCGGGGTCCTCGCCCGCGGCCTAAGGCAACGCCTGGCCAGGGCCGATGCTCGTCCCGGTGCGGAACGTCATCCCATCTCTCACCCGCCGGCTCGCCGTCATCGGCTGCAGCGTCGGGCTGTTCGGCGCGATCGGCGCGGGCGCGGCACAGGCGGCGAGGACCGGAATCCTCCCGCCCCGCGACCCCGCCTCCAACTGCGGCGCGGCGCAGGGGCTCCTCTCGCTGGCCGCGATCAACGCCTGCCGAGCCCAGGAGAACGTCGGCCCGCTGCGCCTCCCGAGCAACTGGGGCGCGCTCAGTCCGGTCGATCAGGGGTTCGTGCTGATCAACCTCGAACGGGTGAACCGCGGTCTGGCACCGATCATCGGCCTGAGCGCCTCGCTCGATCAGTTCGCCATCGCCGGTGCCCGAGCCGGCACGGACCCGTCGTTCCCGTCCGGCGGGTTCCTCGGTGGCGGAGCGATCTGGGCCGGGGCCCCGTCGGTGGTCGGCGCCGATCAGCTGTGGATGTACGCCGACGGCGCCGGAGGCAGCAACCTCGACTGCACCGCCGGCAGCGACGCCGGCTGCTGGGGCCACCGCAACATCATCCTGTGGGACCGGCCGGGGCCGCCCCTCGTGGCCGGCGGGGGCGTCGCCACCGCGGCGGGGACCGCGTCGTTCGCCTACATCGTGCTGTCCGGCTACTCGACGGCCAACCTCACCTTCAGCTGGGCGCAGGAGCTCCGGTACTTCCCGACCAAGCCGGGACCAGAGCCGCTCGGCCAGGGCGCGGCCGCCCACCATCGCCACGTGGCAAAGCGCCGCCATGGCCGACGTCTGTTGCATTGGCGGCACCGCAGCCATTACGTGTCCTCGCCCTCGACCGACGCCGGCCCCACGATCACCTTCGGCTGAGCGGTTCACCTGCGCCACCGAGGGGTTGGCGCGGGATATGTTGAGAGGGTGCTGAGGATCGCGTCGATCGAGCAGCCGACCGAGCTGGCGTCGGAGGTGGCGGAGGTGTACCGGTCCGCCTTCTCGGTGTTCCGCGACGCCCCGACCGACCGTGAGGTGGCGGTGTTCGCCGGTGAGACGCTCGGCCGTCACGCGAGCCGGGAGGCGTTCCGCTTCGTGGCCGCGCTCGAGGGCGAGCGGCTGATCGGCTTCATCTACGGCTACCACGGGCGCCCAGGCGAGTGGTGGGAGGAATGGATCCGGGAGCGCCTCCCCGGCGAGCTCTTCGAGCGGTGGTTCGTCAACCAGTTCGACGTCACGGAGTTCTGCGTGCGCGCCGAGCGTCACGGCGAGGGGATCGGGTCGCGCCTCTACGACCGGCTCATGGCCGGTCTCGCCGGCGAGCCCTACGATCGGGCCGTCCTCACGACGCGCCGCCTGAACAATCCGGCTCGCGGCTTCTACCTGCGGAGGGGCTGGGAGGTCGTCTGGGAGGCCCTCGACGCGCGCTACTCGCTGCTCGGACTGCCGTTGCCGGCCGCCGCCATACAGCTCCCCTGAACCGTTCATGTCGCCTGTGCCGCGGCGAGCAGCACCTCGGCGGCCTCCGGGTCCGCGTGTTCCAGATCGGCGAGCGCGTCGGCGACCTGCGCCAGCTGCTCCGGCGTGACGTCCCGCACCTCGCTCGCGAAGCGGCTGAGCCAGCGCGCCGCCGCCCGCGGGTACCGCCGGTCCCGGTTGCGTGCCATGAGGAAGAGGATCTTCGCGGCGTCCGCCAGTCCGACCCGCGGCAGCTCCCGGCTGGCGCTCACGGCACGGCCGAGATCGCCGTCGGCGAGGGCGCGCTCGAGGCGTCGATGGGCGGAACCGTACCTGCTGCCATCGGAGGTCATGGACGGCGCATCGTGGCGGGTCGGCCGGACGGAACGACACGAACAGGTGTTCGCTCACGGCGCCGGGTCGTGACACGCCGAATCCACGTACCGTGTGCGGCCATGGAGGCACGCGACCCACGCGACCCACGCGACCGAGGCGTTGACGTCGCGCGCGACGCGCCGGCGGCTGGGTCCAGCTGATGCTCCTGCTCCTCCCGCCGTCACGGGGCCAGGCGGCGCCCGAGCGAGGGCGCCGCGCGGGCCTCTCAACCCTCGCCTACCCGCAGCTGCGCGCCAGCCGCGAACGGCTGATCGACGCTGTCGACCCGGGGCTGCGCACCGCGCCCGCCGTGCCGGCGGCCGAGCTGTACACGGGGGTGCTGTTCACCGCGCTCGGGCTCGCCGACCTGCCGTGGGATGGCGTCCTCATCGCCAGCGCGCTGTGGGGCGTGGTCCGGCCGGGCGATCGGATCCCGGCCTACCGGCTTGACATGAGCGCGCGGCCGGAGGGCATCGGCGGGCTCGCGGCGTACTGGCGCGAGCCGCTGCGTCGAGCTCTCCCCGATCGCGGTCTCGTGCTCGACATGCGCTCCGGCGCCTACGCGGCGGCGTGGCAGCCGCGGCGCGGGAGGCGGCTGGCGGTGCGCGGCCTCACGGAGGCCCCGGACGGCAGCCGGACGGTGATCACCCACATGGCCAAGCGCGTGCGAGGGGAGGTCGCCCGGCTCGTCATCCTGGCCGGGGGCGCGGAGCGTCCCGAGCAGGTGGCGGAGATCGCCGTCGCGGGTGGCCTGCGCGTCGAGCTCGCCGACGGCGTGCTCGCTGTGATCGAGTGAGCCGGCGGGCCCCGGCCCGCCGCGGCCGGTCCGCGGACCGGCTCAGGCCTCGAGCGCCTGGCTGAGGTCGGCCCAGAGGTCGTCGACGTCCTCGAGTCCGACGCTGAGTCGCAGCAGTCCCGGGGGGACCCGCTCGGGCTCCCAACGGGCGCGACCCTCGAGCGTCGAAGCGACGCCGCCGAGGCTCGTGGCGTTCTCGATCAGCCGCAGGGCGAGCTCGACGCGGAGGGCCCGCTCGGCGTCAGCCACGTCGAAGGAGAGCAGGGGACCGAAGGCCCGGACATACCGGGCCGCCACCGGGTCGCCGAGGCCGGGGTAGCGCACGCACCGCACGGCGGGATGCTCGGCGAGGCGGCGGGCCAGCTCCAGCGCCGTCGCCGACTGGCGCTCGACGCGGAGGCTGAGCGTCTTGAGGCCGCGCAGGAGCAGCCAGGCGGGGTCCGGGGCGGCGACGATGCCCGACGCCTTCCGGAACTCGCCGAGCCGCGCCGCGGCGGCCGGGTCGGCGCACGTGACGACGCCGAGGAGCGCGTCGTGGTGGCCCGCGAGGATCTTCGTGGCGCTGTGCAGCACGAGGTCGGCCCCGTGGTCGAGCGGGCGCAGGAGCAGCGGGCTGAGCACCGTGTTGTCGACGACGACGAGCGACCCGGCGGCGTGCGCCCGCTCCACGGCCGCGTCAAGGTCGGGAAAGGTGAGGAACGGGTTGGCGCACGGCTCGAGCCAGACGAGATCCGCGGGCGGGGGCGGGGCGGTCTGGTCGAACGTCGTCACCTCGAGCCCCCACCGCACGAGCTCCTGGCGCATCATGCCGACGGTCCCGAAGTACCCGCCGTCGGCCACGGCGACGGACGCGCCCGGGCGCAGCAGGGCGAGCAGCAGCGAGGTCGTCGCCGCCATGCCGGAGGGAAACAGCAGGGACTCGCCGCCCTCGAGCTCGGAGAGCAGCCGCTCGGCCTCGGCCCCGACCGGGTGCGCGTAGCGCTGATAGTGAAAGCGCCCGGGGGTCCCGTCCTCGTAGGGATGGATCGTCGCCCGGTCGACGGGCGCGACGGTTCCGTGGACGAGCTTCGTCTCCGGGTGCACGCCCCGGAGACTAGCTGGACGCTCGTGACGGCGCCCGAAGCAGCGGCGAGGGCGCCGAGGGAGGGCCGGTCCGGAGTTCCGTCGGGGCGCCTGGTTGAATTCCAGCCCATGCCATCCGCACCCCGTCGCCGGTCGAAGTCCCTGCCGGGCGTGCTGCCCGAGGCGGCGCCGGGGGAGGTGCTCGTCTGGACCGACGGCGCGTGCCAGCGCAATCCGGGGCCCGGGGGATGGGCCGCGCTCGTCTGTTGGGAGGACGGCGTCGTCGAGGAGCACAGCGGCGGACTGCCGGCGACGACCAACAACGTCATGGAGATGACCGCGGCGCTCGAGGGGCTGCGCGCGCTCCCGGCCGGCTCGCGGGCGTGCGTCGTCACCGATTCCCGGTACCTGCACGACGGCATGACCGCGTGGATGACCGGGTGGAAGCGCAAGGGCTGGCGGACGGCCGCCGGAGATCCCGTCAAGAACCGCGAGATCTGGCTTGAGCTCGAGTCGGCGGCCGCACGGCACGAGCGGGTCCGCTGGCACTGGATCAAGGGGCACGTCGGGCACCCGCTCAACGAGCGGGCGGACGCGCTCGCCGTGGCGGCGGTCCAGATGGTGGCCGGGCTCGTGGCCTGAGGAGCGGCGCGAGGCTCCGGCGCGGCGGGCCCGATGCCCTACGCCTGGCTCATCTCCTCAACCGGCTCGGCGAAGTGGGCCGCCGCGAAGCGGCCGGCCGCGCGGGCCGACGGGTGCAGCCCGACGCAGCCGACGACGACGAGGCCGGCGATGGCGAGCCAGCCCGTGTCGCCCCAATGCATCACCGCGAAGGTGTAGGCCGCGGGGGCCCAGAAGCTGCTCACCGTCTTGGCCACCTCCGACAGGCCGCCGTACTCGCCCCGGCGCGCCGGATCCATCAGCTTGGCCTGGAAGACCCACGTGCCCGAGCCGATGGCGAGCTCGGCGCCGGTGACGGCGACGTGGCCGAGCCAGACGAGCAGGGCGGTGAGCAGACCGACGGTCGAGTGACTGAACAGGGTGATCAGGCAGGCGAGCACGAAGAAGCCGGTCGAGTAGCGGGCTCGTCGCAGGGCGTCGGCGATCGTCGTCACGCCGCGCGAGGTGAAGGCCGGCAGGAAGATGCACAGGACGGTGTTGGTGGCGAACAGCCAGGCGAGCAGCCAGTGCGGCGCGTCGGTGCGCTGCACGAGCCAGAGCGGGATCACGATCGTCAGCAGCGTCTGATTGGTGTAGAGGAGTCCCGAGAAGAAGGAGGTGGAGATCCAGCCGCGGTTGCGGAGCGGGCGGGGCGTCGGTGCGCGCTGCTCGACGATGCGCTCGCGCGAGGCCGCGCGCAGATCATGTGGGGCGCGGGGCAGGCGCGTGATGAGCCAGCCGTTGACGGCGCCGACCGCGACCGAGAGCATCGGGATCCATCGGATCACCTCGACGCTGTGGAAGGCGAGCGCCACGCCGCTCATCAGCGCGCCGAGGGTGAACCCGACGTTGAGCGCCGAATACAGGTACGCCTGCGTCTCGATGCGCTCCCGTTCCGGCAGCACATCGAGGATGTAGGCGGCGTACCCGGCGCCGCCGGCGTTCTGGACGATCTCGAACAGGATGCCGATCGCCACGAACTCGGCGAACCCGTGCATCCACGGCCAGAAGGCGAAGGCGGCGGCGCTGGCGAGCGTGCCGGCGGCCCAGACCTTTCTGGGCCCGAGGCGGTCGACGAGCCGCCCGGCGGGGTAGGCGACGAGGAACGACACGACGCCCGCGATCGTCAGACCCAGGCCGACCCGCGACGCGGTCAGACCGACGACCTGCGTGAAGAACACCGCGCTGCCGGTGTTGAACGCTCCGGCGCCCGTCGCGAAGAGCAGCGACTGCAGGGCGAGCCGGCGGGCCACCGGCGTCGGCGGCGCCAGTCTTCGCAGCGCGCTCACCGCACGCATGCTGGCGGATTCGGGCGCTCCCCGTCGCGCCGCGTCAGCCGATCGGCACGGCGGCGCCGCTCACGGTCACCCCGCCGTCACCCGGCGGGATCTCGACCTCGAGCCGGCTCGGGCGCCCCATCTCCCGGCCCTGCCGGACGGTGATCCGTGCCGGGGGGATCACCTGGCCGAGGGCGCGCAGGTAGGCGCCGAGGGCGGCCGCCGCCGAGCCGGTGGCGGGATCCTCGTACACGCCGCCGACCGGGAACGGGTTTCGAGCGTGGTAGCGGTCCGGCGCCTCGCGCCAGACGAGGTCCACCGTGGTCAGCCCCGCGGCGAGCATGGCGACCCGCAGCCGGTCCTCGTCGTAGCGCAGATCGGCGAGGCGCGCCCGCGTCGCGGCGGCGAGGATCAGGTGGCGGGCGCCGGCGTCGGCGATGCGGGGCGGCAGCGCCGGGTCGAGCTCGGACTCCCGCCAGGCGAGCGCCGCGAGGGCCGTCTCGACGAGCTCGGTGGGTGCGGTCTCCACCCGCGGCGGCACGCTCGTCAGCGCCGCGGTGAGCACGCCGCCCGGGTCACGTCCGGTGCTGACCCGGACCGGGCCCGCGGCCGTGTGAAACGTGAGCTCGCGGGGCGCGCCCCGTTCGGCGAGCGCGACGGCGGAGGCGATCGTCGCGTGCCCGCAGAACGACACCTCGGCGCGGGGGCTGAAATAGCGGACGTCGTACTCCGCGGGCGCCCCGGCCCGACGGGCGAGGAAGGCCGTCTCGGAGTAGCCGACCTCGCGCGCGACCTCGAGCATGTCGTCGGCCTGCATCGTGGTCGCGTCGAGGACCACGCCGGCGGGATTGCCCCCGTGGGGGTCGACGGTGAAGGCGGCGTAGCGGAGGACCTCGACCGGGCTCATTCGTAGCGCAGCGTCACCGGTCGGGGCCGCATCCGCAGCACGCGCGCCGGCGCACCGCCGACGACGGCGTCGGCGGGAACGTCCCGCGTCACCACCGAGTACGTGCCGATCACCGAGTTGTCGCCCACCGTCACGCCGCGCAGCAGGCAGGCGCCGTACCCGATCCAGACGTTGTGGCCGACCCGCACGTCACGCTTGTAGATCCCCTGCTCGCGGATCGGGCGCTCGACCTCGACGACACCGTGGTCGAAGTCGATCATCATCGTGCGGTCGGCGATGATGCACTCGCGGCCGATCGAGATCCGCTGGTAACAGGAGAGGGTGCACTCCTGCCCGAGGACCGACTTCGCCCCGATCTCGATCACCCCCTCGTGGGCGCGGATCTTGCAGCCGTCGCCGACCCACGACCACCGGCCGAGCACCACCCTGGCGTCGCGGCCGATCTCGAACGTCACCTTGCCGCGGATGAAGCAGGGCCCGTCGGTGACCAGCCGGTCGCCCCAGCGCAGCTTCAGCCAGAGCCAGCGGGCGGCGAGCACCAGATAGCCCCAGCGCAGCATGCCGTGGTCCCGGGCGAAGCGCAGGAACTCCCGGGGGCCGCCCCGCAGCGGCGGCGGCGCGGTGCGCGGTGGAACCGGCGGGATGGCCGGCAGGGCTCTCGTGTGGGCTGGCACGCGGCAATGCTAATGCGCGGGTCATCGGTTCCCCTGCGCGGTCATCGGTTCCCCTGCGCGGTCATCGGTCCCCGCGGTCGGCTCGTCGGTCCCCGGGCGGCGTCATCATCCGAGACGGATGCGCGTCCGGAACCCGAGACCACGATGACCCCTCCCGGTGGCGAGGCCGCCCTCGCGGAGCGGCTGCTCGGCGGCGACCGCCGCGCGCTCGCTCGCGCCATCACGCTCGTCGAGAACGACGATCCCCTCGGCTGGGCGATCGTGCGCGAGGTCTACCCGCGGACCGGGCGGGCCGCGATCATCGGCCTGACCGGGCCGCCGGGCGCCGGGAAGTCGACGCTGGTCGCCGAACTGACGAAGCTCGACCGGGCTCGCGGCCGCTCGGTGGCGGTGCTCTCGGTCGACCCGTCCTCGCCGTTCTCGCGGGGGGCGCTGCTCGGCGACCGGATCCGGCTGAGCGACCATTTCCTCGACCCCGGGGTGTTCATCCGGTCCATGGCGAGCCGGGGCGCGCTCGGCGGCCTCAGCGAGACGGCGCTCCAGGTGGCGCTGCTGATGGACGCGAGCGGCCGGGACACCGTCCTGGTGGAGACGGTCGGCGTCGGCCAGGCGGAGGTGGACATCATCGACCATGCCGACACCGTCGTGCTCGTGCTGATGCCGGGCTCCGGCGACTCGATCCAGGCGCTGAAGGCGGGCGTGATGGAGATTCCGGATGTGATCGTCGTCAACAAGGCCGACCACCCGCTCGCGGACACGATGGTGCGCGAGATCAGGAGCGTGCTCGCCCTCGCGCCACGGAGCGGCTGGCAGGTCCCGGTGCTGCGCACCAGCGCGACGAGCGGGGAGGGGGTCGCCGAGCTGCTCGCGACGCTCGACGCCCACCGGGAGCGGCTCGAGCTCGAGGGAGCCCTGGAGGAGCGCCGGCGCCGGCACCTGCGACGCGAGGTGCTCGCGCTCGCCCTGCAGCGCCTGCGCCGGGACCTGGAGGCGGCCCTGGCCGCCGATCCGGAGCTGGATCGCCTGCTCGAGCGCGTCGTGGCGCGCGAACTGGATCCTCGAACCGCGGCGGCTGGCATCCTCGAGAGCGTCCAACCGAGGAGCGTCGATGCCGGCAGCGATCGAGGCGCATGATCTGCACAAGCGGTACCCACCCGCGGTTCGGGCGCTGAACGGCGTCAGCCTGACCGTCGAGGCCGGCACGATCTTCGGGGTGCTCGGTCCCAACGGTGCGGGGAAGTCGACGCTCACGCGCGTGCTCTGCACGCTCACGCGGCCGGACAGCGGCCGCGCCACGGTGGCCGGGGTCGACGTCCTGCGCGACCCGGTGCAGGTCCGCCGCCGGATCGGGGTCGTCGGCCAGAAGCACGGGTCGGACCCGAACGCCACCGGCCGCGAGAACCTCGTCCTCCAGGGTGAGTTCTACGGCATCACGGGGCGCGAGCTGCGGGCCCGGGTCGCCGCCGCGCTCGAGCGCTTCGAGCTCGCCGACGCCGCCGGTCGCCAGGTGCGCACGTACTCGGGTGGCATGGCGCGGCGCCTGGACATCGCGATGGGGCTGCTGAACCGCCCCGCGGTCCTCTTCCTCGACGAGCCGACGACCGGCCTCGACCCCGAGGCGCGCGCGCTGATGTGGACCTACATCGCGCGGCTCGCCGCCGAGGAGCAGATGACGATCTGGATCACGACCCACTACATGGACGAGGCCGACAATCTCAGCGGGCGGCTCGCCATCGTCGACAGCGGCCGCATCGTCGCGCAGGGCACCCCCGAGGAGCTCAAGCGCGAGGTGTCGGGGGACGCCCTCCATGTCGAGCTCGCCCAGCGCGACGGTGGTGAGGCCAGGGGCACCGTCGAGCGGATCCCCGGCGTCTCGGAGGTCGAGATCGACGGACGGGTCCTGCGGGCGCGGGCCGCCGATGGGGGCGCGGTGCTGCCGACCGTGCTCGCCGCGCTCGAGGAGCGCGACATCAAGGTCGCCTCGGTGAAGGTCTCGCGCCCGTCGCTGGACGACGTCTACCTCCGCTTCGCCGGACGGGAGTTCGACCGCGCCGACCCCGTGCTGCCGGCGGGGGCGTCGTGATCGCGCTGCGCCAGACCTGGCAGGTGTTTCTGCGCGGCCTGCGGACGCTGCTGCGCCAACCCGCCTTCCTGGTCGTCACGATCATCCAGCCGATCGTCTGGCTGCTCCTGTTCGGCGCGCTGTTCCGGTCCGTCTCGCGCATCCCGGGCTTCCACGGCACCTACATCGATTTCTTCACCCCCGGGGTCGTCGTCATGCTCGCGCTGTTCGGAGCGGGCTGGTCGGGGATGGCCTTCGTCGAGGACATCGCCAACGGGGTGATGGAGCGGATGCTCACCTCGCCGGTCTGGCGCGGGTCGCTCAACGTCGGCTGGATCGCGTATGAGGCCGTTGTGATCATGGTCCAGACCGTCCTGATCGTGGTGCTCGCCCTGATCCTCGGGGCCGACTTCAAGGGCGGGATCATCGGCGTGCTCCTGATGTTCCTGATCGGTGCCCTGCTCGCCTGCTCGGTGGCGTCGTTCTCCAACGCGGTCGGCGTGCTCGGGCGGCGCCGCGAGACGGTGATCGGGGTCGTCAGCTTCTTCCAGCTGCCGCTCACGTTCCTCTCGACCGGCATGATGCAGCGGAACCTGCTCCCGCGCTGGATGCAGACGGTCTCGGACTACAACCCGGTGAACTGGGCTGTGGAGGGCGCCCGCGCCGCCGCGATGCAGCGCACCGACTGGGGGATCGTCGGGACGCGCATCGCGATGCTCGTCGGGTTGGCGCTCGTGGCCTCGCTGGTGGCCTCCCGCGCCTTTGCCCGCTACCAGCGCTCGCTGTAGCGTCGGCGCCGGCCCGCTGGCCGGCGCCCTCCCGGCTCGGGCCGGCTCGCCCGCATGGCCGGGGCCGTCACACTACGATCAGGTCGCCGCGCCGTGACCGGGCGGCCATTGCCGTCACGACCAGGGGAGCCAGCCTCGATGCCCAAGACCGTGATCCTGTCCACCGCGCGTACGCCGATCGGCAAGCTCGGCGGCGGCCTGGCCGGCGTTGACGCGACGAGCCTCGGCGCGACGGCGATCCGTGCCGCGCTCGAGCGCGCCGAGGTCGCGCCGGAGCAGATCGAGCACGTGGTGATGGGCCAGGTGCTGCAGGCGGGGCAGGGCCAGATCCCGTCCCGGCAGGCCCAGATCGCCGCCGGGATCCCGAAGGAGGTCTCCTCGGAGACGATCAACAAGGTCTGTGCGTCGAGCGTGCGCGCGGTCGGACTGATCGACACGGCGATCCGGGCTGGGGATGTGCGCGTGGCCGTGGCCGGGGGAATGGAGTCGATGTCCCGTGCCCCGTACCTGCTCAGGGACGCGCGGTTCGGTTATCGGATGGGCGACGCCGCCGCGCTCGACGCGATGGTCCACGACGGGCTGACCAACCCGTTCAGCGGGCGGCAGATGTTCGACGAGGCGACGGAGATCGGCGATCAGCTCGAGCTCACCCGGCCGGAGCTCGATCGCTGGGCGCTGCGCTCGCATCGGCGCGCCGTGGAGGCGATCGACGACGGGCGCATGGCGCAGGAGATCGCCCCGGTGACGGTCACCTCGCGCCGGGGCGAGACGATCGTCGAGGTCGATGAGGCACCCCGGAGGGAGACGTCGCTCGAGGCGCTGGCGAAGCTGCCCGGGCTCGTGGGCCGGGACGGCTCCCACACGGCCGGCAACTCGCCCGGCGTCAACGACGGTGCGGGCGCGCTCGTGGTCGCCAGCGACGAGTGGGCCTCCGCCCACGGGCGTCGTCCGCTGGCGACCGTGATCGCCCAGGCCCAGGTGGCCGACGAGTTCGCCTACCTGGCGCGCACCCCGGCCAACGCCGCGCTCAGGGCGCTCGCCAAGCTCGACCTGACCCCCCAGGACGTCGATCTGTGGGAGATCAACGAGGCGTTCGCGTCGGTGACGCTGAACAGCATCCGGATGCTCGAGATCGACGAGGACCGGGTGAACGTCAACGGCGGCGCCGTCGCTCTCGGCCACCCGATCGGTGCCTCCGGCGCGCGCATCCTCGGCGTGCTGGTGCACGAGCTCCGCCGCCGGGGCGGCGGCATCGGCTGCGCCGCGATCTGCTCGGGTGGGGGACAGGGGGACGCGGTCGTCCTGGAGGTCGCCGGTGGCTGAGACCCTCAGCGGTCGCGAGGAGGTGGCCCGGGTGAGCGGAGCGAGCTCCGTTCGCGGCGCGGCCTTCTTCGATCTCGACAAGACGCTGATGCAGGGCTCCTCGGGCTTCCAGTTCGCGCGCGCGGTGCGCGAGGCGGGGATGATGAGCCGCCGGCAGCTGGTCGCCGACGCGCTGGCCAATCTGCGCTTCCGCCTGCGCGGGGCCAGCGACGAGCAGTCCGAGGCGCTGCGGATCCGCATCGCCACCTCGCTGGAGGGCGTGCGGGTCCGGGACCTCGAGCGCCTCGGCGTGCGGGTGATGCAGCGCATCCTGCCGCGCCTGTACCCGGAGATGCTGACGATCGCCTACGCCCACCAGGATGCCGGCCGGCCGGCGTACATCGTGACCGCCGCCTCCCAGGACATGGCCCAGGTGCTCGCCAAGGTGATGAGCTTCGATGGCGCCCTCGGCTCGGCGCTCTCGGAGGTCGAGAACGGCATCTACACGGGGCGTCCGACCGGCGCCTTCCTCTACGGCCCGGCGAAGGCGCTGGCGATCCAGGAGCTCGCGGCCCGGGACAACCTCGATCTGTCCGCCTGCTACGCGTACTCCGATTCGGTGTCCGACGCGCCGATGCTGCGCGCCGTCGGTCATCCTGTGGTGGTCAACCCCGACGCGGAGCTCGAGCGCCTCGCGCGCGAGGAGGGGTGGGAGATCCTGCGCCTCGACCGGCTCGGTCAGCGGCTCGCCATCGTCGCCCTGGTGAGCGTGGTCGCGGCGGTGAGCGGGCTCACCTCGCGCCTGCTCCGGCGGACGGGCCTGCGCATCGTCCTGCCCCGTCTCAGTCGCCAACCATGAGCACGGCCGAGCGCAAGATCCGCGTGGTGGTGGCCAAACCGGGGCTGGACGGTCACGATCGCGGCGCCAAGATCATCGCGCGGGCGCTGCGCGACGCCGGCATGGAGGTGATCTACACGGGTCTGCATCAGACGCCCGAGCAGATCGTCGAGACCGTGATCCAGGAGGACGCCGACGCGGTCGGCCTCTCGATCCTCTCGGGCGCCCACATGACGCTCGTGCCCCGGATCCTCGAGCTGATGCGGCAGGAGGGGCTCGACGACGTGCTCGTGACCGTCGGCGGCACGATCCCGGGCGAGGACGTCGAGGAGTTGAAGCGGCTGGGCGTCGCCGAGGTGTTCACCCCCGGTGCCTCCGCTGAGGCGGCGATCGAGTTCATCCGAACCGGCGTCCGCCACTGATTGACTCGTCAGTCAGTCGAGTAGAATCCGATCGTTCTGCGTGAAGTTGAGGAGGCACCTGTGAAGATTTGCGTCCTGGTCAAAGAGGTTCCGGACGCTGCCGTCGAGAAGCGGATCAACGCGTCGACGGGGCGGATGGACCGATCGGGGGAGAAGAACCTGAATCCCTATGACACGCACGCGATCGAGGCCGCGATGCAGCTGCGCGAGGGTGGCCTGGTGCAGGTGGATGAGATCGTCGCCGTGACAATGGGCCCGGAGTCCGCGGTGCGCGCGCTGCACAAGGCGGTCTCGCTCGGCGCGGACCGCTCGGTACACCTGTCCGATGAGACCCTGGCCGGCTCCGACGTGGCGGCGACGGGATACGCCCTGGCCAAGGCGCTCGAGCGCGAGTCGCCGGACCTGGTGCTCCTCGGCCAGCAGTCCGACGACGGCGAGTGCTACACGATCGGCGCGGTGGTGGCCGACCATCTGCGGATGCCGTCGCTGACCCAGGTGGTGAAGCTCGACGTCGACGGGGACGCGCTGCGGCTCGAGCGCCAGGCGGAGTACGGCTACGACACGGTCCGCGTCAGGCTGCCGGCGGTGATCTCGGTCGGCGACGCGATCAACGAGCCGCGCTACCCGTCGCTGAAGGCGATCATGGGCGCGAAGAAGAAGCCGCTCGAGACCGTCGACGCCGGCGCGGTCGGGATCGACCCGGCCCTCGTGGGGGCGGACGGGTCCCGGGTGCAGTGCGGAGAGTTCAAGGATCCGCCGGCGAAGGCGGCCGGGCAGATCATCGAGGATGAGAACACCGACGAGACCGTCGAGAAGATCGTGGCGTGGCTCGAGGAAAGGAAGCTGATCTGATGTCTGACGTTCTCGTCTACGTCCTGCATTACGAGGGGGCGTTCAACAAGAACTCGCTCGGTGCCGTCTCGGAGGGAGTGGCTCGGGCGGCGGAGGTCGGCGGGGCCTGCGACGCGGTCGTGGTCGGCGGCACCGACCTGAGCGACGAACTGTGCCGGACGCTCGGTCGCTACGGCGCCCGCCGCGTGTTCCGCGCCGAGGGCCCGGAGGGCCTCGCCCAGCCGGTCGTCGACGTGATGGACCGCGTGATCGCCGAGCACGGGCATCGCTACGCGATCTTCGGCGGCGGCCTGCTCGGTTTCGAGATCGGCGCCGGGCTGGCCGCACGGCGGCAGGCGGGCGTGACGATGGAGGTCACCGCGGTCCGGGCCGACGGCGACGAGCTCGTGGCCGAGCGGCCGATCCTGGGTGACTCGAAGATCTCGGTCTCGCACTACCGCGGCGGGCTCGGCATCATCATCGGCCGGATCAACGCCTTCGAGGTGCGCGAGAGCGGGTCGGCTGACGCCGAGGTCGTGGATGTCGCGGTCGAGTACTCGCCATGGTCGCGGCAGGCGGAGATGGTCTCGCGCGGCGAGCAGCGGGGCGCGGACGTGGACATCGAGGGCGCCGACGTGCTGGTCGCCGGCGGGCGCGGGCTCGGCAAGGCCGAGGGGTTCGAGCTGGCGGAGGCGCTCGCCGCGGCGTTCGGGGGCAACAGCGCGGTGGCGGCGACGCGCGCGGTCGTCGACGCCGGCTGGTACCCGTATGCGGCGCAGATCGGGCAGACCGGCAAGACCGTCTCGCCGAAGCTGTACCTCGCCGCGGGGATCTCCGGGGCGATCCAGCACAAGGTCGGGATGCAGTCCTCGGAGAACATCGTGGCGATCAACAAGGACGCGAACGCCCCGATCTTCGAGTTCTCCGACCTGGGGATCGTCGGCGATCTCAACAAGATCCTGCCGAAGCTGACCGAGGCGATCCGGGCGAGGAAGGCGGGCTGATCGCGATGGCCGTCCCGAGCGCCTTCCCACCTCCCGTCGATCCTCAGGTCGAGTTCATCAAGCGGGGGCTCGACCCCGAGGATGACCTGATCGACGTCGGGGTCGCGATCGTCGGGGGCGGGACGGCCGGGCTGGCCTGCGCCAACCGCCTGCTGCAGCTGCTCGGTGAGGACCCGGAGTTGCTCGAATCGCTCGGCGAGGTGCCCGTGGCGGTGATCGAGAAGGCCAAGGCGTGCGGCGGGCATGTGATGTCCGGGGCGGTGATGCGCCCCGGACCGCTGCAGGCGCTCTTCCCGGAGCTCTCGCGCGAGCAGTGGCGGCGGGAGCGCTTCGCCTTCGGCGAGGTGACCAACGAGGCGGTCTATGTGGTGCCGGACGCCCGCCGCGCGATCCGCATCCCGACGCCGCCGAACTTCAAGAACCATGGCAACGAGGTGATCTCGGTGGCCGCGCTGGCCCGCTACCAGCAGCGCCAGGCCGAGGAGGCCGGCGCCTACGTCCTGACGGAGACGGCGGCGAGCCGGCTGATCGTGCGGGACGGCGCCGTGGTCGGCGTGCGCTCCGGGGACAAGGGCCGGGGCAAGGACGGCGAGCCGCTCTCCAACTTTGAGCCGGGCACCGACATCCGGGCCCGCGTCACCGTCCTGGCCGAGGGGAGCTGGGGCCATCTCACCGGCCCGGCCATCCGCGAGTTCAACCTCGCCGAGAACCGGGAGCCGCAGGTCTGGGAGCTCGGCGTCAAGGAGATCTGGCGGGTCCCCAGACCGCTCGATCGTGTGATCCACACCCTCGGCCCGTGGCCCCTCTCGCTGAAGGCCAGCTACGGGCAGATCGGCGGGACGTGGCTGTACCCGATGAAGGACGAGACGACCGGCGATGACCTCGTCTCGATCGGCTTCGTGATCGACCTCGAATACCGGGACGCGACCACCTCGGCCCACGATCTGCTGCAGCTGTTCAAGACCCATCCGCTCGTGCGGGGCATCCTCGAGGGCGGCGAGCGGATCGCCTGGAGCGCGAAGGCGCTGCCGGGCGGCGGGTACTGGTCGATGCCGAAGCTCTCGATGCCGGGAGCGGTGATCGTCGGTGACGCCGCCGGCATGGTCGACACCGTGGCGCTGAAGGGCGTCCACCACGCGATCCAGTCCGGCATCCTCGCTGCGGAGGCGATCCACGAGCACCTGAAGAGCGGCGCGCCGCTCGAGCGCTACGAGACGACGGTCGGGCGCTCGAGCATCGGCAGGGAGCTCTGGGAGGTCCGCAACACGCGCCAGCCGTTCCAGCAGGGGTTCCTCAGGGGCGGGCCGCTCGTCAACCTCGCGCTGCTCAGCCGGGGCCTGCTGCCGCCGGGCCGCCTGAAGTGGCATCGCAACGACGACCAGGACATGTTCATCGGCGACACCGCCTCCAGGTACCCCAAGCCCGACGGCAACTACACCTTCGACAAACTCTCCTCCGTTTACATCTCGGGCAACGCGACCCGCGATGACGCCCCCAACCACATCCGCGTGCGGACCCGGGTCCCGCGCGAGCTCGCCGAGACCTGGCGATGGATGTGCCCCGCCGGGGTCTATGAGATCCCGGAGGACGCGAGCGCGAGTGGGGAGGTCGACGTGATCGTCAACTACACCAACTGCGTCCAGTGCGGCGCGATCACGGCCAAGGGCGGCCGGCTCACGACCCCCGAGGGCGGCGACGGGCCCCTCTACACGCTCGCCTGAGCCGCCCCGGGACCGGCGTCGCCCGTCCGCTCGAAGGGCTGGCTATCCTTGATCGAAGCTATGAAGACTGACATTCACCCCAATTACGTCGAGTCACACGTCACCTGCACCTGCGGGAACAGCTTCACGACCCGCTCGACCAAGCCTGAGATCCACGTCGAGATCTGCGCCGAGTGCCACCCGTTCTACACGGGCAAGCAGAAGCTCGTCGACACCGGCGGTCGCGTCGAGCGGTTCCAGCGCCGCGTCGCCAAGGGCCGCATCGCGGCTCGCCAGACGACGAACGCCTAGGCGTTCTGACCGGCGCCGGCCGAATGAGTGACACGGCGGTCAGGGAACCGGGCCTGACCGCCAGCCGCGACGCGCCGCTCGGTGGTCAGGCGGTGCTCGAGGGCGTGATGATGCGCGGCGTCCGGCACTGGGCGGTCGCCGTGCGCGCGCCCCTGCCCGAGGGCGTCGACGACGGCACGCCGGGCCCGATCCCGGTGCAGGAGTTCGAGTTCGGCGAGCGTCGGCGCCTGCGCCGGTTCGCCCGCGTGCCGATTCTGCGCGGGGTCATCGCGCTCGTCGAGTCGCTCGCCATCGGCTTCCGCGCTCTGTCGATCGCCGCCAGCGCCCAGCTGGGGGAGGACGCCGAGGAGCTCTCCGGCGGGGTCTGGGCCGTCGTGCTGATCATCGGCTTCGTCTTCGCCATCGGCCTGTTCTTCGTCGTGCCGGTGACGCTCGTCAACCTCGTCAAGCACCAGCTCGGCTCCTCGATCGTCTTCTGGCTCGTGGAGGGTGCGCTGCGCACCGCGATCTTCCTCGCCTACCTGACCCTGCTCTCGCGCATGCGGGACCTGCGCCGCACCTTCGAGTACCACGGCGCGGAGCACAAGACGATCTCCTGTTACGAGGCCGGGGACGAGCTCACGCCGGAGCGGGCCGCGCAGTACTCGCGCCTGCACCCGCGCTGCGGCACGAGCTTCCTGCTCGTGGTGATGATCGTGTCGATCTTCGTCTTCGCCGTCGCCGGGCTCCACGCCTGGTGGATCCTCGTGCTCACGCGCATCGTCGGCGTGCCGGTGATCATCGGGCTCTCCTTCGAGCTGATCAAGTGGGCCGGGCGCAACCGCGCCCGCCGCTGGGTGCAGATCGTCATGTACCCGGGCCTGCAGCTCCAGCGGCTGACGACACGCGAGCCCTCGCTCGACCAGCTCGAGGTGGCGATCGCCGCGTTGAACGCGGTCCTCGCCCACGAGACGCCCGGTGCCTTCGGCCCGGAGGAGCTGGTCGGCATCGAGGTCGTCGCCTAGGCTCACCGCCGGCCGCGCTCGGCGTCTCTGCCCGCCGCCTACACTCGCAGGCCGAATGCTTGACCAACTCGTGGAGCAGGTGCTGACGCGCTTCGGCGAGCTCGAGAACGAACTCGCCGATCCCGTCGTGATCGGCGACCGGGAGCGCTTCGCCGCCGCGTCGCGCGCCTATCGCGAGCTGGAGCCGGCGGCGCGGCTGGCCGCCGAGCACCGCCGCGTCGCCGATGACGCCGCGGGGGCCCGTGAGCTCCTCGCCGAGGCGGGCGAGGACCCGGAGCTCCGCGAGCTCCTGCGCACCTCCTCCGCGCGCCTGGAGGAGCTCGAGGAGGAGATCCGCCTGGCGATGGTCGAGCGCGATCCCAACGACGACAAGAACGTGATCATCGAGATCCGCCCGGGCGCGGGCGGCGAGGAGGCCGGTCTGTGGGCCGGGGATCTCTACCGGATGCTCACCCGCTACGCGGAGCGTCGAGGCTTCAAGCCCGAGCCGCTCGAGATCGGCGACGGGACCTACACCTTCGCCGTCAAGGGTGACGGCGCCTACTCGGTCTTCAAGTTCGAGGGCGGAACCCATCGGGTCCAGCGCGTCCCGGTCACCGAATCGCAGGGGCGCATCCACACCTCGACGGCGACCGTCGCGGTCCTGCCCGAGGTCGATGACGTCGAGGTCGAGATCGACCCCGGCGACCTCCAGATCGACGTCTACCGCTCCTCCGGCCCGGGTGGGCAGTCGGTGAACACCACCGACTCGGCGGTCCGGATCACCCACCGGCCGTCGGGCATCGTCGTGTCGATGCAGGACGAGAAGTCGCAGCTGCAGAACCGCGAGAAGGCGATGCGGGTGCTGCGGGCGCGCCTGTACGAGCGCGCCCTGGCCGAGCAGCAGGCCGAGCTCTCCGCCTCCCGATCGGCGCAGGTCGGCAGCGGCGACCGCGCCGAGAAGATCCGCACCTACAACTACGGCGAGGGCCGGATCACCGACCACCGGGTCAACCTGAAGCTCCACAACCTCGACGGCATCCTCATGGGCGAGCTCGACGAGTTCACCCACGCGCTGCAGGACGACGAGAAGCGTCGACGACTCGCCGCCGCGGCGTGACGACGCTGCGTGAGGAGATCGCCGGAGCGACCGCGTCGCTCGCGGAGGTGGGCTGCGAGTCGCCCCGGCTCGACGCCGAGCTGCTGCTCGCGCACGTGCTCGGCACCGACCGAGCCGGGCTCGTCATGCGCGGCGACGAGGAGGCGGGGCCGGACGACCGCACCCGTTACCTGGCGCTGCTCACCCGGCGGGCGAAGCGCGAGCCCGTCGCCTACATCCTCGGCCGCCGCGCGTTCCGCCACCTCACGCTCGCCGTCGACCCGCGGGTGCTGATCCCGCGTCCCGAGACCGAGCTGCTCGTCGAGGTGGGGCTCGAGCTCCCCGTCGGGCGCCGCGTCGCCGATGTCGGGACCGGCAGTGGGGCGGTCGCCCTCGCCCTCAAGCAGGAGCGGCCCGATCTGCACGTGATCGGCGTCGACGTCAGCCCCGGCGCCCTGTCGGTGGCCCGCATGAACAGCCAGCGCCTGCGCCTCGACGTCGAGTTCCTCCAGGGTGACCTGCTGGCCGGCATCGAGTGCGACGCGGTCCTCGCCAACCTGCCCTACGTCGCCGAGGACGAACTGCTGCCGCCGGAGGTGGCGCAGTACGAGCCACGGCTCGCGCTGCTCGGCGGCCGCGACGGGCTCGACGTCGTCCGGCGACTGATCGAGCAGACCGCCGAGCGGCCCGGAATCGAGCTCGTCGCGCTGGAGATCGGGCACACCCAGGCGGCGGCGGCCGCGGCCCTGCTCGAGGAGGTCGGCTTCACCGCGGTCGAACGCCGGCGCGACCTCGCCGGGCAGGAACGCGTGGTGGTGGGGCGGCGGTGAGCGACCGGTCCGCCCCCGACCGTCCCCGCCCCGACGGGGGGGCGAATTCCACACCGGAGGGTGGAGTTGGCCCGTCGAAGGCGGAGTTCGAGCGCGTGATCGGCGAGGGCGGGCTCGTCCTCTTCCCGTCCGACACGGTGTACGGCCTCGCGTGCGACCCGGAGAACCCACGCGCGATCGAGCGTCTGTACGCCCTGAAGCGGCGCCCGCCCGACAAGGCGGCGGCGGTGATGTTCTTCGCGCTCGACGCCGGGCTGCGCAGCCTGCCGGAGCTCGGGCCGCGCACCGAGCGGGCGCTGCACCGGCTGATGCCGGGCCAGGTGACCGCGCTGCTGCCCAACCCGTCCAGGCGCTTTCCGCTCACGTGCCGCGCCGACCCGGGCACGATCGGCCTGCGGGTCATCGCCGTGCCGGAGCTCGCGGGCGTGGCGGTCCCGGTGCTGCAGTCGAGCGCGAACCTCGCCGGTGGCGCCGACGCACGCCGGTTGCCGGACGTCGACCCGGTCATCCGCGACGGGGTCGACCTCGCGATCGACGGCGGCGAGCTCCCGGGCACCCCGTCGACGATCGTCGACCTGCGCGCCTACGAGAGGGACGGCGCCTGGTCGATCGTGCGCCACGGCGCCGTCGACGAGGCCGTCGTGGCGCAGGCGCTGCGCGACGACGGGCACTTCGACCCGGCCACCTACGCCGACACCGTCCAGGCGGAGATCCCGGGGTACGAGCAGTTCCAGGACGTGGTCGCCACCGCGGCCGCCGACGGGTGGCGGGGCGGTCGCGTGCTCGAGCTCGGCACCGGCACGGGGGAGACCGCGCGACGCGTGCTCGGCCGGATCGCCGGGGCGGAGCTGGTCGGGATCGACGAGAGCGCCGCGATGCTCGCGGAGGCCGCGCGCCGGCTCCCGGCCGATCGCGTCCGGCTGCAGCGCGCGCGCCTGCAGGACCCCCTTCCCGACGGACCCTTCGGCACGGTCGTGAGCGCGCTCGCCGTGCACCACCTCACCGGCGGGGAGAAGGCCGCGCTCTTCACCCGCGTGCGGGCCGCGCTCTCGCCCGGCGGCCGCTTCGTCCTCGGCGACGTGGTCGTGCCCGCCGACCCCGCGCGGGCCGTGGTTCCGCTCACGCCGGGCTTCGACAGCCCGAGCCCGGTCGAGGATCAGCTGGGCTGGCTGCGCGCCGCGGGCTTCGCCGCGGTGGAGGTCGTCTGGCAGCGCGACGACCTCGCCGTCATCGTGGCTGACGCGGCCCGGTAGGGCCGGCGCGGACACGCCGGGCCACCGCGGGTGGCTGCCCGGGCGCACCCGCTGGTAGGCTCGAGCGCATGACGCAGCTTCCCGCCGACTACTTCAACGCACCCCTTTCCGAGGTCGACCCCGAGATCGCCGAGATCCTCTCCCGAGAGCTCGACCGCCAGCAGCGGACGCTCGAGATGATCGCGTCCGAGAACTTCGTGCCGGTGTCGGTCCTCGAGGCCCAGGGGTCCGTGCTGACCAACAAGTATGCGGAGGGCTACCCGGGCCGCCGGTACTACGGTGGCTGCGAGTTCGTCGACCTGTCCGAGCAGCTCGCGATCGACCGCGCGAAGGCCCTGTTCGGGGCCGACCACGCCAACGTGCAGCCGCACGCCGGCGCGCAGGCGAACATCGCCGTCTACCACGCGCTGCTGCAGCCGGGGGACAAGCTGATGGGACTGGAGCTCGCCCACGGTGGCCACCTCACGCACGGCATGAGGCTGAACGCGTCCGGGCGGCTGTATGAGATCGTCACCTACGGGGTCGACCGCGAGACGAGCCTGATCGACATGGACGAGGTCGCGCGCATCGCCCGCGAGGAGCGTCCGCGGATGATCGTCGCCGGCTGGTCGGCGTACCCGCGGCACCTCGACTTCGCCCGGTTCCGCGAGATCGCCGACGAGGTCGGCGCGTACCTCTTCGTCGACATGGCCCACTTCGCCGGCCTGGTCGCCGCCGGGATGCACCCGTCGCCGGTGCCGCATGCCGACGTGGTCACCACGACGATCCACAAGACGCTCGGGGGCCCCCGCTCCGGGCTGATCCTCTGCCGCGAGGAGCACGCCAAGAAGATCGACTCCGCGGTGTTCCCCGGGCAGCAGGGCGGCCCGCTCGAGCACGTGATCGCCGCCAAGGCGGTCGCCCTGCGGATCGCCGCCACCGATACGTTCCGCGAGCGCCAGGCGCGGACCCTGCAGGGTGCGACGGCCCTGGCCGAGGCGATGCTCGGCTCCGACAGCGGCGTCTCGGTCCTCACCGGGGGCACCGACGTGCACCTGATCCTGGCCGACCTGCGCGAGTCCGCGCTCGACGGCCAGCAGGCCGAGGATCGCCTGCACTCGATCGGCATCACCGTCAACCGCAACGCGATCCCGTTCGACCCCCGCCCGCCGATGGTGACCTCGGGGCTGCGCATCGGCACGCCGGCGCTCGCCACGCGTGGTCTGCAGGTGGCCGACTTTGCCGAGATCGGGCAGGTCATCGTCGAGACGCTCTCCCCGGGGGACTTCGAGTCGCGCCGGGCGGAGCTGACCGAGCGCACCGCGGCGATCGCGGATCGCTACCCGCTGTACGCCGGTCTCGCCCCGTACGCCGCCGCCTGAGCCGGCGAGTCGGGGTCCGGTCGGGCGCGGCTGGCATGCTTAGCCCGGCAGATGCGATATCTGGATGCCGTCTACGCCTTCCTCGTCGCGACGGCGGTCGCCGCGGCGCTGACGCCGCTGGCGGGCCGGCTGGCTCGGCGCGTCGGAGCGATGGCCTACCCCAACGACCGCGGCCTGGCGCGTAAGCCCACGCCCCAGCTCGGGGGCCTGGCGATCCTCGTCGGGGTGCTGGCGGCCGCCGCGATCTGGCTCCCGCACCAGATTCCGCTCGAGCGCGCGCCCGGCGAGACGCACCGATCGGCGGTCGACACCTGGACGGTGATCGGCGGCGCGGTCCTGATCGCGCTCGTCGGGGCGGTGGACGACGCGGTCGACCTCAACGCGCTGGTGAAGCTCCTCGGCCAGATCGGGGCGGCGGTCGTCGCCGCCGCCGGGGGCGCGGTCATCAAGGGGCTCAGCCTGCCCTTCGTCGGGTATCTGGCCTTCCCGGACAACGGCCGCGTGCTCACCGTCGTCTGGCTCGTCACCCTGATGAACATCGTCAACTTCTCCGACGGCGTCGACGGGCTCGCCGCGGGACTCTGCGCGATCGATGGGGCCGCCTTCGCCGTGATCGCCTTCAGCGTCCAGGGGGGGACGAGCGCCGCGGCGGTGCTCGCCGCGATCACGGCCGGGGCGTCGCTCGGCTTTCTCTTCCACAATCGCTATCCGGCCAAGATCTTCATGGGCGACACCGGGGCGAACCTGCTCGGCTACCTGCTCGGGGTCGCCGCCGTCATCGGCTCCCTGAAGACGAACGCCGCCGTCGCCCTCGCCGT
>DAIDJO010000103.1 GCA_027451345.1 Solirubrobacterales bacterium | reverse complement strand
ATCCGACGAACGGCCCTACCCTGCAGGCGCTCACGGCCGGCCAGATCCGACTGGCGCTCGTCCAGAGCTCCGCCGGCATCGGTGCCGAGGCCACCGACAGGTCCCTCCGGGTCGAGTACCTCAACCCGGTCACGATGCTGCCCTCCTGCATCGGCATCGACGCCAAGGCACCGGCGGCCGAGCAGGCAGAAGCGAAGCGGTTCGCCGAGTACGTCCTCTCGCCCGCAGGCCAGAAGGTGATGCAGTCCGGCGACCCGACGGGCGACTCGCTCTACTACCCGGTGATCATGGGCGTCAAGCCGCTGAAGGGTCTCCCGCCGCTCGCGTCGGTCAAGACCCAGCGGCTCAACCCCTACGCCTGGGGCAGCCGCGAGGCGTCGATCAACAACTGGTTCGACACCACCATCAAGTGACGACGGCGTCCGGCACGCTCCTCGACCGACGGCGCTGACGCGTGTCGCTCGCCGCTCCCTCCGCCGGTACCGGGGGCTCGATCCTGGACGGATCGAGCCCCCGCTCGCGGCGGCTCGCACCGCCGCGCGTCGGCAGTCTTCTGCAGGCCGCCTTCTGGGTCGTCCTGATCCTCATCATCCTGCTGCCGTGCCTGGCCTTCCTCGTCCTGGCCGTGTCGCCGCGGCTCTTCGACCAGGGACGCGCCTACTTCACCCTGCACTACCTGGGCAGCGTGTTCACCGGTCAGACCGCCGTGGCCATCGGCAACTCGCTCTGGGTCAGCGCGCTGGCCGCACTCATCGGGGTCGCCGTCGGCTTTCCGGTCGCGTGGTGCACGAGTCGCACGACCGTGCGGGGTCGCGGGGTCATCACCGCCGCGATGTGGCTCGTGCTCCTGCTGCCGAGCTGGCTCCCGTCGCTGGGCTGGGTGCGGCTCGTCCAGATCGACGGGGTGATGTACCGGCTCGGGCTCAACCTCCCGTTCGTCACCCATGCCGTGCTCGGGCCGGCCGGGGTGGTGCTGGTGCTCGGGATCCGCAACGTGCCGTTCGCCTATCTGGCCATCAGCACCGCGCTGGCCGGCATGGGGCAGGAGTTCGAGGACGCCGCGCGGGTGCACGGCGCCACGCGCCTGGGCTCGATCCGTGTCGTGGCGCCGATCATCGCGCCCGCCATCTGGTCGGCCGTCGCGATCGGCTTTGCCGAGGCGGTGAGTGACTTCGGCGTTGCCGCGACCCTCGCCTACCAGGCGAACTTCCAGCTCGGCACCTACCAGCTCTACGCCGCGATCAACAACTTCCCGCCGAGCTTTCCGGTGGCCGCCTCGATGGCCTGGCTGCTCGTCGCCTCCGTCGGCATCCCGCTCGCGCTGCAGGCCCGCGCGCTGCGCGGGCGCTCGTACGCGGTGCTCTCCGGACGCTCGCGCCAGATCGTGCGCCGCCGTCTCGGGCGCCGCGGCCAGTTGCTCGCGCTTTCCGGCATCGGCCTGTTCTTCCTCGTCGCGCTCGGCGTGCCGGCCTTCGGGGCGGTGAGCGGCTCGCTGATGGCGGATTACGGCGGTTCCTCCGCGCTCTCGACGGCGAACTACTCGGCCGTCCTGCACTCCTCGGCGCTCACCGCGCCGTTGCTTCGCTCGCTGCTCTACGGCGTGATCACCGCCACGGTCACCGTCGTGCTCGGGTACGTGGCGGCCCGCCACCTGACCCGCGCCCGGAGCCGAGCCACGCGCCTGCTGGACTTCCTGCTGCTGGCCGCGGTGGCGATCCCGAGCGTGATCTTCGCGGCCGGCTACATCATGGCCTACAACCTGCCGTTCCTCTCCCACATCGGCGTCAACCTCTACCAGACGGTCGGCCTGCTGATCATCGCCTACGCCGCCTCGAGCCTGCCGACGAACGCCCGCGTGCTCGTCGGCAGCGTCTCCCAGCTCCAGGCGTCGCTGCATGACGCGGCGCGGGTCCACGGCGCCGGACCGATCCGGGCGTGGCTGCGGGGGGTCGCGCCGCTCCTCTCGCGGCCGCTCCTCTACGCCTGGCTGCTCACCTTCACCGCGGTGTTCCTGGAGCTCCCGATCTCACAGCTCCTCTACGCGCCGTCGCAACCGCCCGTGTCGGTGGCCATCGAGGACAACCTGGCCAACTACCACTTCGGGGTGGGGACCGCCCAGTCGGTGGTCGCGGTGCTGCTCGCTCTCGCCATCGTCGTCTGCGTGCTCGGGGCCCATCGGCTGCTGACGCCGCGCGGCTGGCGGCAGGTGGGGGCGGCGCGATGAGCCTGCGCGAGCCCGCCAGCGGCGTCTTCATGGAGCGCCTGACCAAGCGCTACGGCGCCGTCCAGGCGCTGCACGAGGTCTCTCTCGGGGTCGCCCCCGGGCGGTTCCTCGTCCTCCTGGGGCCGTCCGGATCGGGCAAGTCGACCCTGATCCGGTGCCTGGCCGGCATCGAGCACCCGACGAGCGGCCGGATCGAGATCGGCGGCCGAGTGGTCGCCGACGGGCGCCTGCAGGCGCCCCCGGAGCAGCGGGACCTCGCGATGGTGTTCCAGGACTTTGGCCTCTGGCCGCACATGACGGTCGCTGAGAACGTCGCGTTCTCGATGCGCCGCCGGCGCGGGGCGCGGGCCGAGGCGGAGCGCGCGGCGCTGGCGATGCTCGAGCGGGTCGGGCTGCACGTCCACGCCCGGCGCTTTCCGCATGAGCTCTCGGGCGGCGAGCAGCAGCGCGTCGCCCTCGCGCGGGCGCTCGTCGGGCGCCCGGCCCTGATGCTCTTCGACGAGCCGCTCTCCTCGCTGGACGCGAACCTGCGCGAGCGCCTGCGCGTCGAGATCGGAACCCTCGTGCGCGAACAGGGGACGACGGCGGTGTACATCACCCACGACCAGAGCGAGGCCTTCGCGCTCGGCGACGAGATCGGCGTCCTGCAGGGCGGGCGCCTCATCCAGCATGGGCCTCCCGAGGTGATCTACTGCACGCCGGCCACGCCGTTCGTCGCGCGCTTCACCGGTGTCGCGGGCGTCCTGCGCGGCCATCTCGGCGATTCAGGTTGCGCCGGGCTCGGGCCGGCGACGGTGGTGGTCCCGAGCACCGATCCGGGCCGCGCCCTCGAGCTGACCGGAACCGCGATGGGCGCGCTCGAGCCGGGCACCGCGGTCCAGGTGATGCTGCGCCCCACCGCCGCCCGCATCCGCCGGGCCGGCTCGCGCCCCGCGGTGCTGCGGGGCGTCGTGCGTGACGGCGCCTTCCACGGTCGGGGCTATGACTACGTGATCGAGCTCGGCGACGGGCTGCAGCTGACCGGGGTCTTCGACCGTCGGCGCTTCGATCGCGGCAGCGTCGTCGACATCTTCGTGCACGCGGCGGGCACGCTCGTCTTCCCCGACGAGGAGCCACGGGACGCCCCGGCGCTCCGGGCCGAGTCGGTCGTGCGCGTGGCCGCGGGCGGGGGTGCCGCCCTGGCGCGGCCACCGGCGCCACCCGGTCGGTCCAGCCGTGTCACCATTGGAAGCAGCGAGATCGAGGAGACGTAGCGACGGATCATGACTGGAACTGAGGTAGGACTTGTCGTCTCGGTGTTCATCGCCTGCGCGGTCGAGGCTGTCGAGGCGCTCACGATCGTGCTCGCGGTGGGCACGACCCGGAGCTGGCGCTCGGCGATGATCGGCGTGGGCGTCGCGCTGCTCGCGCTCGCCGCGACGACCGCGGCACTCGGTCCGGCCCTCACCGCGCTGCCGATCAACGTGCTGCGCGGCGTCGTCGGCGGATTGCTGCTCGTCTTCGGCCTGCAGTGGCTGCGCAAGGCGATCCTGCGGGCGAGCGGCCTCAAGGCGCTTCACGACGAGGACGCCGCCTATGCCGAGGAATCCGAGCTCGCCCGCAGCGCCGGGCAGGTCGAGGCGGGCGTCGATGGGTACAGCTTCTTCGTCTCGTTCAAGGGGACCTTCCTGGAGGGCCTTGAGGTGGTGTTCATCGCCCTCACCTTCGGCTCCAACCAGCGGGACGTTCCGCTCGCCGCGCTCGCCGCGCTCGCCGCCGTGCTGGTCGTCGTGGCCGTCGGCGCCGCGCTCCGCGCGCCCCTGGCGCGGGTCCCGGAGAACTCGCTCAAGTTCGTCGTCGGCGTGATGCTCACCTCGTTCGGGATCTTCTGGGGCGGGGAGGGCGCGCACGCCCACTGGCCGGGCAGCGACGCGGCCCTGCTGGTGATCGTGCCGGTGGTTCTCCTCTTCGCCCTGGGCACCGTGGTGGCGCTGCGCCGCTACCTCGCGGGCGCGCCAGCGGCGGTTCAGGCACCGGTGAACGCATGAGGCGCCTCGAGCAGTTCCTGCGCTTCCTGTGGGACTTCGTCATCGGCGACGACTGGCGTATCGCGCTCGGCGTCGCCGTCGCGCTCGTCGCCACCCTCGTCCTCTCCGACAGCGGCGTCACCGTGTTCTGGCTGCTGCCGGTGGTGGTGGCCGTGATGCTCAGCCTCTCGGTCTGGGGCGTCGCGCGCAGCCGCCGGTAGCGCCGAACGTCGGGGAGGGGTCGGGGCGCTCAGGCGCCGAACATCGCGTACGTGGCCTCGAGCACGGGCTCGGCCAGGTCGGCCAGCCCCGCGCTGGAGGCGGTCCGCAGGCGGTCGCGGATCAGTTCGTCGAGCCCACCCGTGAACAGCGCGAAGACGGCGGGAGGGAGCGCGCGCACCTCGTCGTCCTCGCGACGGGCGCCCTCACCGAGATTGGCGATCCGGGCGGCGAGAGTCCCGAGCAGCTGCGCCCGGTGGTCGAGCGCGACCGTGCCGGCGGCGAGCACCTCGACGTGGAGGACCCGGGCGAGGGCCGGCTCGTCGGCCAGCACGGCGAGATAGGCGGTGAGATCGCGCCGCACGCGCTCCCGCCAGCTCAGCGCCGGCCGCGGCCCGGCTTCGGCCTCGAGTCGCTCGAGCGCGTGCCGCATCGCGTAGTCGTAGGCGGCGACAAAGCAGGCGTCCCGGTCGGCGAACTGCGCGTAGAACGTGCTGCGCGAGACCGACGCCCGGGCGACGATGTCCGCCACCGTGACCGCCGGATAGCCGAGTTCGGCCACGGCGTGGATCGTCGCGACCAGCAACCGCTCCCGCTGGGACCGCGTGACGTCCTCGCGCGGGAGCCGATGGCGTCCGGGACGCAGACGCTGAGGGGTGGGGAGGTTAGCCATGTACGAAACAGTACATCGAGTCCGGGCGGCTCCGGGCTCAAGTCGCTGACCGCCCCCGCCGATCTCTGGGGCATGGCGAGAAACCCCCCGCGAGTGCTCGTGGCCGAGGACTCCGCGACCCAGCGCGCGGCGTGCGTCGATCTGCTGCGCGACGCGGGGCTCGAGGTCCACGAGGCTCCGGATGGGCGCTACGCGCTCGACATCTGCCGGATCATCCACCCGGACCTCCTGGTCCTTGACCTCGGACTCCCGCGACTGAACGGGATGGACCTCCTGAGGAAGCTTCGTGACGACCGGCGGATCGGCCGCACGCCGGTGATCGTCGTCACCGCGGACGCCCGTTCGGAGACGGCCGAAACCGCCTTCTACGAGGGTGCGACCGACCTGGTCACCAAGCCGGTGGACGCGGCGGACCTGGTCGCCCGCATCCACGAGGCGCTGGCCGCGCCAGCCGCCTAGGCGTCGCGGCGCAGCAACAGCACCGCGGCGAGCGCGATCACCGCGACGGTGTAGCCGCAGAACAGCGCGAACCCGCCCCAGGCCGAGAAGTTGTTCGGGTCAGAGAGCGCCTGGGCCACCGCGCCGCCGGCGTTCGACGGGAGGTACGGGTGGATCGCGTTGGCGGTCGTGCTCGGGAGGATCTCGACGAGCCCGGGCAGGACGAAGAAGACCCCGACGAAGAGCGCGATCCCGCCCGCCGTGCGGCGGACGATCGTGCCGAGGGCGACGCACAGCGCTCCCGTCGCGGTGGTGAAGACCGCGGCGCCGATCACCGTGCGCAGCGCGTGCGGCGCGCTCAGGCCGACGTTCACGTGGTGTTCGGTGAAGATCGCCTGCCCGCCGAGGAACCCGATGAACGCGGCCACGAGCATCAGGACCAGCGTGACCGAGGAGAAGACGAGCAGCTTTGCCCACAGCACCGGCAGGCGCTTGGGGGCGGCCATCAGGCTCGAGCGGATCATGCCGGTGTGGTATTCACCGGTGATCGTCATCACCCCGAGGATCGCGACCGAGAGCTGCGCGAGGTGCCAGCCGCCGAGGCTGTGGTCGATGGGGTTGATCGTGAGCCGGTCCTGCAGCGTGAGCTGCGACCAGCGGGCCATCTCGATCGCGGCGATCAGCGGTCCGAGCCCGGCCTGAGCGACGAAGGCGAGCAGCAACGACCAGCGCGTCGAGCGCAGCGTCCACAGCTTCGTCCACTCCGAGCGGATGACGCGGGGGAGGGTGACGCGCTCGTTGGAACGGTCGGACCGTGCCGCGAGGCCGGGCAGCGCTCCGGTGCTCACGAGCCGGCTCCCGCAGGGAGGGGCCCGGACGCGTCGGCGGCACTGCGATGCCCGTCCGGCGAGGGTCCGTCCAGGTGCTGGAACTCGACCGAGCCCTTCGTGATGCTCATGAAGGCGTCCTCGAGCGAGACCTGCACCGGCGTCAGCTC
>DAIDJO010000102.1 GCA_027451345.1 Solirubrobacterales bacterium | reverse complement strand
GCGGCGGCGGCCGGCGCGTCGCGTCGGAGCGTCGCGGGCCGCGGTGGGCGCGCTCGCGGGAATGCTCTCGACCTCGATCGGCGTCAGCGGGGCGCCGCTCGCCCTGTGGCTGTCGGGGCGCGACCTCGAGCCGAAGTCGGTGCGCGACTCACTGGCGGTGCTCTTCCTCGGGATGGGGCTGATCGCCGCGCTGACGCTCCTCCCGGCCCTGGGCGCGGTGCATCTGCGGACGTCCGTGATCGTCGCATGCGTGGCGGGCGTCCTCGCCGGGCACGCGACCGGCAGCCGCCTGCGCCGCCGCCTCGGCCACACCCACCTGCAGCGGTTGCTCTCGGCCGTGATCCTGGTCAGTGGCGCGAGTGCCGTGGTCGTCGGCCTCACCGGCGCCTGACGCGCCGGCGGGGCCGCAGGGAGTCTCAACGCCGCTGGGCGAGGTACTCCGCCTCGGCCCGGCCGAGCTCGGTGGCGGGAGGCTCACCATGCAGGTACTCCGCGGCGACCGCGCCCCAGTCCGCCCCCGCGCGGAGGTTGTACAGCACCGCGGCCACCACGCCGTGCATCCGGCGGATCAGCACCGCGTCGGGAGGCAGCGTGAACTGGTCGACCTGATGCTTGATGGCGGCCCGCTGTGCCGGGTCACGCGGCTCGTCGCCCGGCGTCCCCCCCGGCCGCTCGTCCCCGGCGGTGAGCGCCCCATCCTCGTCGGCCGCCGCGCGGACCGCCGGAGCCGCGAAGCGATGAAAGCGGGGCACCGCGTACCAGGACGTTGCCTGGCGCATCAGCCGCAGCGCGAACGCCTCATCCACCCCCTCCGCGCGATCCGACGGGAGATAGCCACCGGCGATCAGCGCCGCCTTCAGCTCGTCGGCCCGCGCCCGGCGCACGGCGAGGGCGATGTGCGCCTCCGCGGCGACGCGCGTGGCCTCGACGTCCCGCAGCAGACCGAAGTCGAGGAAGCAGACGCGCTCGTCCGGGGTCCAGAGATAGTTGCCTGGGTGCGGATCGCCCAGGGCGATGCGGTCGCGGTAGAGCAGGCCGAAGAAGAAGCGGAAGACGATCTCCCCGTAGCGGTCGCGGACCGACTCCTCCGCCCTGCGGACGTCCTCGAAGCGCTCGCCCTCGACGTACTCGGAGACGAGGACGCGGCGGGTCGACAGGGCGGTGTCGACGGCTGGAACCCGCATGAACGGATGCCCGGCGAGCAGCCGCGCGATCCGCCGCTGGTTCTGGGCCTCGAGCTCGTAGTCGAGCTCCTCGCCGACGCGCTCGCGCAGTTCGAGACCGATGGCGCGGGCGTCGAGTACCGGGGCCAGTCGCCTGACGAGCGGCACGAGCAGCAGGGCGTTGCGCAGATCCGTCTCCACGGCCTCCGCGACGCCCGGGTACTGCACCTTGACCACGACATCGGCGCCGGCCAGCGTGCGCGCGCGGTGCACCTGGCCGATCGAGGCCGCGGCGAACGCCCGCTCGTCGAAGTCAGAGAAGACGCTGGCGAGCGGGGCCCCCAGCTCCCGGCGGAGCAGCCGCTCGAGGCGCGAGAAGGGAACCGGCGGGACCGCGTCGCGCAGGGTCGCCAGCTTGCGCTGGAGCTCCTCCTGCTGGTCGGGCGGCAGACCGTCGAGGTCGAGCATCGAGAGCATCTGGCCGACCTTCATCGCGGCCCCGCGCATCCGGCTCAGCTGATCGACGAGCTCGTCGATCAGCGCGGCGGTGCGCTCCCGCTCCGCCTCCGCCGCCCGCTCGGGGGTTCGGATGCGGTTGGCCGCCCGCATGCCGGCCCAGCGCACGCCCTGCCCCGCGGCGAGACCCCCCACCCGAGCCGTCCGCGTCACGCGGCCGGACGGCAGGCGTTTCGCCTCGGGGGCCCGGTCCTCGCCGTCGGCCGACATGAGCCGAGGGTAGTGGCTCGCCTCAGTCGGGGTCGCTCGTGTCGAGCCAGTGGCGAGTGACGGAGATCACCTGAATCTCCGGGTGCGACCAGATGAAGCGCTCGACCTGGTCGAGCCGCCGCTCGGCGTGCCCCGCCGACGGCGCCACGACGCTGAAGCCGAGCCCGGCGCGCTGCCACAGGTCGTGGTGGGCCACCTCGGAGGCCGAGACGCCGTGGCGTTGCCGCGCCGTCTCGATCAGGTGTCGTACCACCGAACGCTTCGCCTTCAGCGATCCGGCGGCCGGAATGTGGATCTCAACCTCGAGCGCGCCGACGTGCACGTCCGGAGTATCGCTGCGACCGTCGCGGGCCGGCGGACGTTGTGGCCGAACGGGGGTGAACCTCGGAGACTGGCGCGACCCGGGGGCCGCGCCAGTCTCCTACGGTTCGCAGTTACGCCACGGCGGTTGGGGGGAACTGATCCGTGACGGTCTGCCGCCGAGTCACCCCACCGCGTGCAGGTGGAGCCGCTCGACATCCGGGGCCGCCTCCCGGGCGGAGACAAGCTCCGCCCGAACGGAGGCGGCGAAATCAGTGGTGTCCGCGCTGCTTGGCCGCTCCGGACACGCACGCGCTGAACGGGGTCCCCGGGGAGCCCTTGACGTGCTTGGTGCTGAGGCCCTTGCAGTCCTGGGTCGGGGTGCTCTTCGGGGTCTTCGCCGCCTGCGCCGCGCCGCGCACGCAGGCCGAGAACAGGGTGCCCGGAACGCCGGCGACGTGCTGCTTGCTCTGACCACGGCAGTCCTTGCCGTACGCCTTGCCCTTCGGGGCTGGCGTGGTGGTCGGAGTCGACGTGCTCTGGGTCGACTTGGTCTTCTGGCCCGGGGCGTTCCCCTTGCCGTTCGCCGCGGCGACGGCGGGCACGGCGCCCAGCACGGCCGCGGTGAGGGTGACGGCGATGTACCTCGTGAGCTTCATGATTCCTCCAACCGGTCGGGTGCGACGCGGACTCGACGCGCATCCATGGCGTCCCGCGCGTGCTCTGTGACTGCAGCTACGCGGGAGGCGGGTGAAGGTCAGGAACGACCTGCCGAATTGTTGGCCGGCGGGTTCGCCACGGTGCCGGCGGCGTTCACACCGCTCGACCCGGATGAGCCCTGGCCGGAACCGGCGGCGCTCCCCCCGGACGAGCCGTTACCGGAGTTACCGCCGGCGCCGGTGTGGCCCACCGGCGGCGAACCAGCGGACGACGTGGTGGTCGGAGCTGTGGCGGCCGGTGTCGTCGTGGTCGAGGAAGCGGTCGTGGACCGTGTCACCGGCGTGGTCGGGTGAGTTCGGTGCGGGCGTGCCGCCACGGGGGCGTGACGGCGAGTCGCCCGCCGCGGATGCGGGAGTCGCGAGTGACGGACCGTGCTGCGGGGGTGCGTCGTCGCGCGGTGGATCGAGGCGTGCGTCAGCCCCCGCGCCGCGCCGTGGACGACGGCACGCCCGTCCGCGGGGTGCGACCCGGCGTGCGCGCCGCCCGCGCCGCCGTCTCCGACGGCGCCGATAGAGGCGGCTCCGGATTGCTCCGCGGTGGGGCTGGCCGTCGGGGCCGCTGCGGGCGTCGGGTGCGGATGCGGATGGGCCGGGGTCGGAGTGGGCACGACCGCGGCGTGATGCGTGCTCCGTCTCGGCTGGTAGCCCGGGGCGGTCGACGGGAAGAAGGCTCCGCTCGACGGCGTCCCGTGGGCCCCGGCCGCGCCGGTGCCGGCCGCGGCTTCGCCGGCACGACTCACGACCGGTGTGCTCCCTGCGCCGGACGCGGCCGGCGGGGCGTGATGCAGCACCGTGACCGCGCCGACGGTGAGCGTCGCGATCACCGCCGCCCCCGTGGCCGCGGCCTTGATCGACACCGCGGTGCCGATGCCCTTGGCCGCCGAGCCGGCCGCAAGCCCCGTGCCGCCTCCCCCGTGCCCCGATCCCGCGCCCGTCAGCTTCGTGAGCAGGCTCGCCGCGCCGGCGGCGGGCATGATCGGACAGAGCGCCTGCAGGTCGGCTCGCCGCTGCGGGATCGCCGCGGCAAAGGCCGAGCAGCGAGCGCAGCCGCGCAGATGGGCGCGCACCCGACGGCTGCGCAGCGACCGGCGGTCCTGATCCGAGATGACACGCCGGACGTCCTCACACGGCATGGCGCGGCCCTCCGTGAACTCCAGCAGCGAGCGGCGTGCCTCGAGGATCGTCTGCTTCGCGGCGCCGGCCGACACCTCGAGCGCCAGGCCGATCTCCTCGTGGGAGAGCCCGTTCAGCTCTCGCATGACGAGCGCGCCCCGCTGGCGCTCCGGCAGTTCCTGCAGATCGTCGAGCAGCAGCGCCAGGCGCTCCCGCTGCTCGACGCTCTCCACAACGCTCCAGGGCGCCTCGTGCTCGTCCGCGAGCGCGGCCGTCAACTGGCGGCTGCGCAGGAGCGAGATCGACTCGTTGTGCGCGATCCGGTACAGCCACGGGCGAACCGGGGCGTTGCGACGATCCTCCCGCAGCGCGACGAGCGCCTTGGTGAGCGCCGACTGCAGGGCATCCTCGGCGTCCCGCTCGTCCCGCGTCAGCGAGCGGCAGTACCGGTAGAGCTGCTGGTGGTAGCGGTGAAACAGCGTGGCAAACGCGCGGTCGTTGCCGGCGGCCACCTCCCGAGCCAGGCGTTCGTCGCCCCACAGGCGACCGGGCCGCCCGACGGCCGGCTGGCTCGACGAATGGCCGACGGAGAGTTCTGCCCCCACGTTCCACATGATCGACCACGCAGCGGAGGAATGAAAGTCAGGAACGACCGCACTCGACAGCTCGCCATCCCCCCTGGACCGTGACCCCGGACCGGCGTTGGGCCGCGCAACTCGTCCGAGCGCACCCACCCGACGCTCAAGCGTCTCGTGCCGACTGCCGAAAGGACGCCGGTGACCGCCCCGACGGGAGAAGCGACGACGATGACCGAACTGACCGAGAACGAGCACGGGACCACGAGCGGAGCCGTGCGCGCTGCCTACGCCGTGTTCGCCGCCCTGGTGCTCTCCTACACCGGGCTGCTGCTGGCCCGCGGCAACGGGGTGACCTACACCTGGCTCGACGGGTGGGGTGTCGCCGCGTTCGAGGGGCTGATGAGCGTCCTGATCCTCCTGCGCGCGTGGGTCAGCCCCCGCGACCGGCGGTACTGCCTGTTCCTCGGATGCGGCGGGCTCTCCTGGTCACTCGGCGACATCAGCATGACGGTCGAGACGCTGCATGGCGCCACCCCGGCGACGCTCTCGACGGCGAACCTCTTCTGGGACGGGTTCTTCCCACTCGCCTACGTCGGCGTGATGCTGCTGATGCAGCGGGACGTGCGCCGGCTCACCGCCGCGAACTATCTGGACGGCGTCGTCGCCGCCCTGGTCACGGCGGCGGCCCTCGTCGCCTTCGCCTTCCACTGGATCGCGGCCACCGCCGGAGGCGGCACCGAGTCCGTGGCGGTCAACCTCGTCTACCCCGTCGGCGACCTGCTGCTCTTCGGCCTGACCGCCGCCGGGTGGGCGATGCTACCGCGCGGGCAGCGCCTGCGCTGGGGCCTGATCGCCGCCGCCGGCCTCCTCAACACCGCCGGCGACATCTCGGCTCTGTTCGGCGGCATCGGCGCGACCGACGCCGGGTTCGTCGTCAACGCGATGGCCTGGCCGGGCTCGCTCCTCCTGATCTCGGCCGCCGTGTGGGTGGCGCCGGGAACGCGCCAGGCGCCGCGCGAGTCGCGCGCGTCGGGCTTCCTGATCCCGTCCGTCGCCTCCGGTGTCGCGCTCCTCATCCTGTTCGTCGCCTCGCTCAACCACTCCAACACGACGCAGGTCGCGATCGGCCTGTCGACGGCGACGCTCGTCGCCGCCGGTGTGCGCTTCTACCTCGCCCTGAGGCGAATGACCCAGCTCGCGCAGGAGCGGGAGCAGGAGCGCCTCCACGCCGCCGAGGTCGAGCGCGAGACCCAGGCGCGCGCCGCCGAGGCGGAGCGGGAGGCGCAGGCGCGCGCCGCCGAGGCGGAGCGTCGCTCCCAGGAGCGGGCGGCGGTGGCCGAGCGCGAGGCGCTTGAGCGGGCTGCGGAGGCCGAGCGCGAGGCGATCGAGCGCGCCGCCGCCACCGAACGCGAGCTGCTCGAGCGGCAGGCTGCAACCGAGCGGACGACGCGCGAGGTGATGGAACGCGCCGTGCACAGCTATTCCCGCTTCGCCGCGCAGGTTGCCGACGGTGACCTCACCGCGACGGTCGAGCCCCAGGGCGACGAGGACCTGCGGGCGCTGGCGGGCAGCCTGAACCGGATGGTGACGAGCCTCGCGGCGATCTCCGGACAGATCCAGTCGAGCGTGCATTCAATCGGTGCGGCCACCACGCAGATCCTGCACTCCGCCCGGGAGCACGGGACGAGCGCCGAGCAGCAGTCGGCAGCGATCACCCAGGCCTCGGGCACCATTCAGGAGCTCCGTGCCGCCGCCGACGAGATGGCCGGGCAGGCCGAGGTGGTCGCGCGCGAGGCGCGGGATTCCGTCAAGGTGAGCGACGAGGGCTCGAGCGCGCTGGCCGCGATCGCCGGGGCGATGGAGGAGATTCGCGATCGGGTCGCAGGCATCGCCGCCGAGATCGCCGCGCTCTCGGACCGGACCCAACAGATCGGTGACATCACGGCGACCGTGAACGAGCTGGCCGATCGATCGAACCTGCTCGCCCTCAACGCGAGCATCGAGGCAGCGCGCGCCGGCGAGCACGGCCGCAGCTTCGCGGTCGTGGCCGACCAGGTCCGTGGCCTGGCCGAGCAGTCCAAGCAGGCGACGGGCCGGATCGCCGCCATCCTCAACGAGGTGCGCGAGGCGACGGCCGGCGCGGTCCGCGCCAGTGAGGCCGGCACGCAGGTCGTCGACCGCGGCCTCGAGCTCACCGTCAGGGCGAGCGATGGCGTGCAGAGCCTCGCGGACACGATCCACCGTGCCTCCGCCGCCGCGGAGCAGATCGCCTCCGCGGCACAGCAGCAGAGCGTCGGCATGGAGCAGATGGCCGCGAGCATGAACGAGCTCGAGCTGAGCACCGCTGCGTTCCTGGACGGGGCGGCCCGCTCGCAGGCCGCGGCCGCCGACCTCGACGAGCTCACCGGTGGCCTGGCCGAGGCCACCGCCCGCTACCGGGTCAAACCGCTCACGTCCGGGACGGTCGAGCCGGATCGGCTCGAGGTGCTCGACCACCGCCGGGGCGCGGGTCGCGGCCCACGGGCCGACCGGCAACCCGCGCGCGTGTAGGCGGCCCCGACACGACTCGGTTGCCGCGACGCGCCGGGCTCAGCGTCCGACGCGGCGCAGCGTCCCGCTCGTGTCCCACGCCCCGCCGAGGCGCGAGGTGACCGCATCGTAGAGCGCGGCGCCGGCTCGCTTGAGGCAATCGACGTCGCCGCCGGCGCAGCTGACCCCGGCGGCGACATGACGACGGTAGTGGTGGTAGCCGCCGGAGATGCTGTCGAGGGTCAACGCTCCGTGGCACTGCGCGCCGAGGCTCCAGGTGCCGCCGGTCTCCCGCGGGTTGATCGTGATCGCCATTCGCTGACGCCCGCTTCCGGAGCCGATGTACCCGACCCAGCTGCCGCTGAGCGGGCCGCGATGAGGTACGCGCGCGGCCGCGCTGGACGCCGCCCCCAGGGCGGCCGCGGCGACGAGCGCGGGCAACGCGCCTCGAACCCGGGTCAACATCGGCTCGAACGCTACAGGCGACACCGGCGCCCGGACTTCCCCGTGGACGGCTGAACGAGCGCGGAGCCTCCCGAGCCGGAGCATTTCTTCTCAAATTGCGGGTTCACGCGGGGGTGCCCCTTGCACGCCCGGCACCGACCGGCGTAGGGTTCCTCGTGCGGTTCGGGAGGGAGTTTCGCTCGCGACAGCCAAGCGAAGCGGGGCTCTCAAAGGCGACCGACGAGGCTTATTTCGTGCGCAGGCTACGCGCGAGAGCAGGCAGGATCGTCGCCCCCGAACCGCGCTTTGTCTTCCGGGGCTCCGCCGACCGAGGTCGCGGGGCCCGTGGTCGTTTGGGGCTCGCCGCTCTCGACCCCGCCGGGGTCACGAGGCCGACGGCTCGCCGATACCCGTTCACGGCGGGTTGACGATCACGTCCGCCCCGATGGCTACGGTGCACTCAGCGGTGTTGTTGCCGCCGATCTCGTGGGTGCCTGCTCCCCGCGCGGTCGCGTGACCGGGGCGCACCCGGGAGCCGGCGCTGAGGATCGACCCCGGACTCACCTCAGCTAGCCCGCCCGCTCCCAACTCCCGTCGCTCGCCGCGGGCGGAGACGGTTCAGTCGTGAACGGCTGCGCCGACCGCTCCGGCGCAGAGAACGGTCCGTATCTCGAGCCGGTCATCCAGCACGACAATGTCCGCCGGTCCGCCGGGCTCGAGCACGCCGACGTCCCGGCGGCCGAGGAAGCGCGCCGGGACCGTGGTCGCGGCGTCGACCGCCTGCTCGAGAGGGACCCCCAGAGCGTGGAGGTTGCGCACCGCCTCGATCATCGTCAGCACGCTCCCGGCGAGCCGTCCGTCCTCGCGGACGGGAGCCGCCCCCTCCTCGACCTCGACTCGCACGTCCCCGAGTCGGAAGGTGCCGCCGCCGCGGCCGGCGCCCGCCATCGCGTCGGTGATCAGCGCGGTGCGCCCGGCGGCGCACGCCCAGACGATCCGCACGGTCTCGGGAGCGAGGTGGTGTCCATCGACGATCAGCTTCACCAGGACGTCGGGGCGGGTCAGGGCGAGACCGACGACGCCCGGGTCGCGGGAGCGCAGCGGTCGCATCGCGTTGAAGACGTGGGTGAGGCCGGTGACGCCGAGGTCGAAGGCGTGGGCCGCCTCCGCCGCCGTCGCGTCCGTGTGCCCGGCGGAGACCACGATGCCCCGCTCGCGCAGGCGCCGGATCAGCCCATCCGCACCGGGCAATTCGGGCGCGAGAGTCACCTCGGTCACCTCGCCGGCATCGAGGAGGCGGTCAAGGAGGGCGACGTCCGGCGCCCGAAGGTGCTCGACCGGATGCATCCCCGGGCGCTCCGGCGAGAGGAACGGGCCCTCCAGATGCGCGCCGAGGACCCGCGGGCCGACACCGGCCGTGGGCACCGCGCGCAGCGCCTCGACGGTCGTCTCCTCCGCCGCGGTGATGAACGTCGGCTGGTAGGCGGTGACCCCCGCGAGCAGGAGCGCCTCCCCCGCGATGCGGTACTCATCCGGGGTCGCATACAGGTAATCGACGCCGCCATACCCGTTGATCTGGATGTCGACGAGGCCGGGCACGGCGAGCCGGCCCGGCACGCCGCCGGAGCGCCCGACGGCGCTGACCCGACCCTCGTCGACCTCCACGTCGCCCGGGACCCAGCGGCCGCGGACGAGAGCCGCCCCCACTCCGAGCCTCATGCCCTGCCCCGCTCCGCGGACGCCCCCGCCGCGGTCAACGCCCGGCTGACGGCCTCCCAGACGAGCTCACCGTCGGCGGTGGCGAGATGCGTCATGTGGCGGCAGGCCTCGTACCCCCACGTCCAGAGGTCGCCGATGCCCTCCTCGCGAGCGGCCGTGATCGCCGCCTCCAGCTCGGGGACGTCCTCGCGCGTGAGGCCGAAGCTCGGCACCCAAAGCTGCGCCTCCACCCGATGCCGGTCTGCGGTGTCCCGCAGCAGCCGGGCGAACCGCCGGACGAACGGGCCGGCCGGCTCATTCCAGTGCTTCCAGTACGGGTCGGTGACGAGCACCGAGAGACCGGGCAGGGCGGCGACCTCGTCCCAGTCGGCCAGCCCGACGACACCCTCGGTCGCGGGCAGCAGGCAGATCGCACTGGAACCTCCACGCGCGGTCACGCGCGCGAGGAGCTCACGCAGGAAGTCGACGACGGAGGCCTGGCGGAACGCCTGTACCTCGGGGCTCAGTACGGCCGGGATCGGCCGACCGAAGCGCTCCGCGCACCGCTCGCAGCGGCAGGTCCACCGCGCCGCGTCCTCGACCCCGACGTGCTCAGCCACCACCCAGGCGGGCTCATCCCAGAACACCATGTCGACCCCGCACTCGAGCACCCAGTCCACCCACTCCTTGCAGAAGTCGCGGTAGGCCGCGCTGTTGAGGCACGCGGCGGCGACCCGGCGGCCGTCGTCCATGACCTGGCACTCCTGCGGATGAAAGGCGACCCACCGGCTCTCCGCCTCACCGCCGAAGGTCCGGCCGAGCCCCCACGGGCTCGCCTGCACGAAGAGCCCCTCGTCATGGGAGATGGCCACGATCTCCGCCATCGTCCCGCGGTAGTACGCGAGGTCGTTCTCGGAGAAGGTGTGCAGGACGCCGGTGTAGCCCCGCCGCGCGAGATCCGCCATGTCGCGGCGCACGTGGCGGGGGATCCGGACCCCAAAATACGAGCAGCCGGCCCGGGTGATGGAGGTCGAGCTCACAGCTTCACGGCTCCCGCGGTGAGCCCGAACGCGATCCGTCGCTGGACGAACAGGAAGAAGATCACCACGGGGATCGAGATCAGCGTGGAGGCGGCCATCACCGCCCCCCAGTCGACGGCCCGGCTGCCGCCATAGAAGTAGGAGAGCCAGACCGTGATCGTCTGGGTCGAGCCGTTGGCCAGCAGGGTGCGGGCGAAGATGTACTCATTCCAGCTGGTGATGAAGGCGAAGACGGAGGTGGCCACGAGGCCCGGCGCGACGAGCGGCAGCACGATGCGCACGAAGGCGCCGATGCGACTGGCGCCGTCGACCATCGCCGCCTCCTCGAGCTCCTTGGGGATGCCGATGACGAATCCGCGCAGCGTCCACACGCAGAACGGGAGGGCGAAGGTGAGGTAGACGAGGATCAGCCCGCTCAGCTTGTTGACCTGGTGGTACTTGGCGAGAACGACGTAGAGCGGGATGACGAGCCCGGTCTGGGGCAGCATCTGGATCCCGATCACCAGCACGATGAAGAGCTTGCGCCCGGTGAAGCGGTAGCGGGCGAGCGCGACGGCGGCGAAGAAGGAGAGGCCGAGCGATACGGCGACGGTGATCAGCACGACGATCACGCTGTTCTTCACATCCGTCCAGAAGTAGGGGCGGGCGATGGCGGCGCTGAAGTGCGAGAGCGTCAGGTGGGTCGGCAGGAACGTCGGCGTGTAGCTGTAGATCTCGCTGTTGGTCTTGAAGGCGGTCGAGACCATCCAGAAGACGGGGAACACCATCACGAGGAACACGGCCAGGCCGACGACGTTCCATCCGGCCCGTCGGGAGGTGGCGCGCGGGATCATTCCTCACCCGTCCGGAGCATGCTGCGCACGTAGAAGACGCTGAGGGCGGCGACGATCGCGAGCATCAGGATGGAGATCGCCGCGCCACGACCGAAGTTGGTCTGGCCGTAGCCCTCGACGAAGAGGTAGATGCTCATCAGGTAGTTGCTCGGCATCTGCTGTCCGGGGCCGATCAGCAGGTACGCCTGGGTGAAGACCCCGAAGTCCCAGATGACCGACAGGCTGGTGAGGATCAGCAGGACCGGCTTGACGACCGGCAGGGTGACGACCCGGAGCACCTGCCACCAGCGCGCGCCGTCGAGCTCGGCGGCCTCCACCAGTTCCTGGGGTACCTGGGAGAGGGCGGCGTAGACGGTGATCACGACGAACGGCAGCGCGCCCCAGACGATCAGCGTGGTGACCATGCCGTACTGCGAGAGCGTCGTGCTGTACCAGTTGTGCTGGAAGTAGTTGCCGATGCCGATCTGCGTGAGGACGTAGTTCAGAACGCCGTTCTGCAGGTTCGTCATCCAGCCCCACACCTGCACGGCGACGACGGGCGGCATCGCCCAGACGAGCACGAGCGCACCGGTGAGGAGCAGCCGAACCCAGGTCGAGATCCGCACGAGCAGGAGCGCAATCATCACGCCGAGCACCATCGTCAGGCCAACGTTGGCGAGCGCGAAGACGACCGTGCGCCAGAGCGTGTTCCAGAAGACGGCGTCACTGAGCACGCTGGAGAAGTTCGCGAGCCCGATGTAGACCCCGTGGTGGGTGACGAGCTCGAAGAGGCCATAGCGCTGCAGCGACAGCTCGACCAGGTTGACGATCGGGTAGCCGAGGATCGCGCCGACCGCGATGACGGTCGGGGCGAGCAGCAGGTACGGCGTGGCGCCCCGGGTGAGCGAGACGCGCGTCAGGCGCCGCCGCCCCGGCCGTTTGGCCGGGGCGGCGGGGATCAACGCCGTGCGTTCGGTGCCGGTGCTGCTCAAGCCGGCTGGTTGAGGGTCTGGGCGATGTTCTGGCTGGCCACGGTCGCGGCCTGCTTGACCGACAGCTGTCCGGAGAGCATCGAGCCGAGCATCGTCTTGAGGATGTTGCCGTTCTCCACGTTGACCCAGTTCGTCGCCTGCGGGACGAACCAGCTCCGCGCGGCGGCCCGGTCGTTGACGCTGTGGCCGAGCAGGTTCGTCGCGTTGGGGATATTCCCCTTGGCGGCGAGCGCCTGCTCGCTCGCGGTGCTCGTGAAGTCCGCGATCCACGCCGCAGCCGCAGCCTGGTTCGGGCTCTGCGCCGGGATGGCGAGGTCAGAGCCGCCGAGGAAGCCGGGCAGCGGCTTGCCCGCGACATGGCTCGGCATCACGAACTGCTTGGTGACCTTCGCGTACTGCTTGCCGGTGCAGCAGGTGTACCACGCCGGCCCGTAGTTGGCAGCCGTCTTGCCCTGCGAGAAAACCGTGTACGGGAACGGGTTGGTGCCGTCCAGCTTCGCGGTCGACTTCGATTGCGTCGCCTGGAAGAACTGCTTGAACGCGTTCAGTCCGGCGAGTGACCGTGGGGAGTCGAGCATGCCGACCCACCTGCCGTGGCGATACGCCGCGATCGATCCGCCGTAATCGAAGACGAACCCGAGCGCGGTGTACCAGTCCTCACCGCCGACATACAGTGGCGAGAAGCCCTTCACCCGCTTCTCCATGTTGCCGACCTTGACGAGGTCCGTCTGGAACTGAGCGAGGCTGCGCGGGATCCGGCGGATCCCCGCCCTCTTGAAGAGGTCACTGCGATAGGTGATCACGCGCGAGCCGGCGTAGTACGGGACGCCGTAGAGCTTGTGCATGTACGTGGCGGAGGCCTGCAGTCCGCCGAGCCAGTGGCTCGAGTTGGGGAACTGCGACTTCATGCCGGTGAGGTTCGCGAACTCGCCGGCAGCCATGTACTTCGTCATCTCGGTGTTGCCCATCTCGATCACGTCCGGCGTGTCGTTGCCCGCGATCGTCGCGTCGAACTTCTGCAGGTGATCGCTCCACTGCTGATACTGGACGTTGACGGTCCAACCGGGATGGTTGGCGGTGAACGCGCTGTTCGCCGCGGCCACCACGTTCGGCCACCCGTTCTGTGCATCGACCTGCAGCCACACCGTGAGGGTGTTGGTCGACGCGCCCAGCGCGGTACTGGCGGACGCGACCCCGAACGCGAGCGTGAGAGCGGCGGTGAGCGCCACCAGAGCTCGATACCTCATGAAAACCTCCCTGATCTGGATCGCACGCGTGTGAGACAATCGGCCACCGGGCCCGATCGGCCACGGGGCCCGAGAGGACACCACGCGCGGTGTAGTGGTGTAGACCATTAGTGGTCTACACCATTTATGGAGTGACCTTCCCATACCCCGACGCGCGTGTCAAGGGGTATCCGGCACATTGGTTCAGACCTTTTCCGCGAACCGGCCTCGGGTATCGTGGGATCACCCACCCGCGCCGCCACGAGGAGCGAGAACGCCGCCCATGCAGATCACGCGCCCAACCATCGCGACCAGCCGAGGACCGTCCGATTGGTTCACCGGCGAGGTCCACATCGACCCCATCGCCGACCCCGCGGGCGAATCGGGCTTCGCCGCCGCCCTGGTGCACTTCACACCCGGCGCCCGGACCGCCTGGCACACCCATCCGCGCGGCCAGACCATCTTCGTCACCGAGGGGGTTGGGCTCTGCCAGCGCGAGGGCGGCGCGGTCGAGGTCATCCGGCCGGGCGACCGGGTCTTCTTCGAGCCGGGCGAGAGTCACTGGCATGGCGCCGCCCCCGAGCGGTTCATGGCACATGTCGCGATGCACCAGACCGATGCGTCGGGCAGCGCCGTCACGTGGGGCAGGCCGGTGAGCGACGACGAGTACCACGCCGCACGCGCGAGCGACTGACCACCCGGGCACCGGCCAAGCGGGCCGGTGCCCCGAGCAACCGACGGGAGAATCGATGGAGCACCGCATGTTGGGCCGGACCGGCGTCTCGGTCTCGAAGCTCTGCCTGGGCGCGATGATGTTCGGCGCCTGGGGGAACCCGGACCACGAGGAGGGCGTGCGGATCATCCATCGCGCGCTCGACGCCGGGATCAACTTCATCGACACCGCCGATGTGTATGGGGCGGGCGAATCGGAGGAGATCGTGGCCAAGGCGCTGAAGGGACGGCGTGACGACGTCGTCCTGGCCACGAAGGTCCACTTTCCCATGGGCGATGACCCGAACCACCGCGGGAGCTCGCGCCGCTGGATCATGACCGAGGTGGAGAATTCGCTGCGGCGCCTGCAGACCGACTGGATCGACCTCTACCAGATCCACCGCCCGTCGGAGGAGACCGACATCGACGAGACGCTCGGCGCGCTGAGCGACCTCGTCCATCAGGGCAAGGTCCGCTACCTCGGCCACTCCACCTTCGCCGCCTCGCAGATCGTCGAGGCGCAGTGGACCGCCGAGCGGCGGGGCCGCGAGCGGTTCCGCTGCGAGCAGCCACCGTATTCGATGCTCACGCGCGGGATCGAGCACGACGTGCTGCCGACCTGCCGCCGCTACGGGATGGGCGTCATCCCCTACAGCCCCCTGGCGGGCGGCTGGCTGTCCGGGCGCTGGCGGATCTCGACCGGACAGCAGTCCTCGACCCGGATGAACCGTCTGCCCGACCGGTTCGACCTCTCGATTCCGGCCAACCAGCGCAAGCTCGAGGCCGTGGAGCAACTCGCGCAGCTCGCCGAGGAGGCCGGACTCACGTTGATCGAGATGGCGATCGCCTTCGTGCTGCGCCATCCGGCGGTGACGGCGGCGATCATCGGCCCGCGCACGATGGCGCACCTCGAGTCGCAGCTCAGCGCGGCCGAGGTGGTGCTCTCCGATGACGTCCTCGACCGCATCGACGAGATCAACCCGCCGGGGATGACGATCAACCGGGCCGACAACGGCTGGACGCAGAGTTCGCTTCAGCCGGACCAGCGGCGGCGCTGAGGTTCCGCGGCGCGCGGCGTGGCAGCCGCAGGCTCAGACGATCGAGAGCAGGACGAGCAGCCCGATGACGATGAGGACGCCCGCCGTGAGAGCGTTGCCCCAGCGCTCGAGCCACTCGCCCCGCACCTGATAGCCACCGCGCGCGGCCGCCAGCGTCAGCCCGACGATCGTGCCGATCGTGACCGCGGCGAAGATGATGAGCGAGCCGACGGCCGCCCCGACGCCAACGGCCGCGGCAGCCAGGAACACCGGGAGGATCGTCAGGTCCGGTGAGGCGGCGGCGCCGAACGGCACCATGACCGCGACCGCGCCTCCGAGCGGGCGGTGGTGGGTGGCGTGGTCGTGGTCGTGGTGATCGTGGTCGTGATCGTGGGGGTGGTCGTGATCGTGGTGGTGATCGTGGCCGTGGTGGTGGTGATGGTGGCCGTCCGGACCGTGGTGGTGGCCGCGCCCCGTGAGCTCGAGCACGATGAACCCGAGCCCGGTGGCGATCAGGAGCCCGCCGATGATCAGGCTCTGGGCGTGCTCGACCGTCGAGCGGAACTGGAGGCCGACACCGATGATCAGCGCCCCGAGGATGACCGATACGAGCACGTGCGCAACACCGGCCAGGCCGGACAGACGGGCGATGCGCGACAGGGGATACCCGCGCGTACGACCGAGCACGGCGAGCGGAACCCAATGATCGGGCAGGATGGCGTGACCGAAGCCGACGCCCGCCGCTGCGGCGAGGAGGGCGACCGTGTGCCCTGTCAACCGCGGGCTCCCTCCAGCAGCGGATGCGCCGCCAGACCGAGCCGCAGATGCTCGGAGTGCGAGACGGCCTCGCCCAGGAGCGATCGGACGTGGTCGTCGTGGAGCGCGTAGATCGTGTGACGGCCGTCCCGCGCGCCGACGACGAGCCCGAGATGCCGGAGCACCCGGAGGTGCTGCGACACCGCCGGCTGGGCGATCTCCAGGTCGTCGGCGAGCCGTCCCACCGAGCACGACCCCAGCGCGAGCCGACTGAGGATGCGAACGCGGCTGGGCGCCGAGAGCGCGGCCATCGTCTCGGCGACGACCCGCGCGGTGTCCGCGCTCAGGACGCCGATTTCATCGGTTTCGCCGTGGCTCATGCTCGCAGTATCGTATGCGCACGCATGAATGGCTCGCCTCGCCCGTGGCCCGTGGCCCGTGAGGCGCTCGGGCCGTGGCTCAGGCCGGCGACTCCACCGCCGGCCGGGGCCGATCGGGCGAGGGGCCCTCAGGATCGAGGTGTGGCAGCCGACGGTCCAACCACCCCGGCAGCCACCAGTTCGCGGCGCCGAGCAGCTTCATCGTGGCGGGCACGAGAATGAGCCGGACGATCGTGGCGTCGACGACGACGCTCACGGCGAGCCCGACCGCGAGCATCTTGACGGTGACGTTGCTCGAGAGCGTGAAGGCGAGGAACACGCTCGCCATGATGATCGCCGCGCACGAGATGACCCGTCCGGTCACCGCAAGCCCACCGCCGACGGCCGCCGTGTTGTCGTGCGTGCGATCCCAGATCTCCTTGACGCGGGAGAGCAGGAACACCTCGTAATCCATCGAGAGGCCGAAGACGATCGCGAACATGATCACCGGCACGTAGGACTCGATCGGCACCCGCTCGGTCACGCCGATCAGGCTCGCGCCCCAGCCCCACTGGAAGACGGCGACGAGGACCCCGTAGGAGGCGCCGATCGAGAGCAGATTGAGCACGGCGGCCTTCACCGGGATCCAGATGCTGCGGAATGTCACGAGCAGGAGAAGGAAGGCGAGCGCCACCACCGTGGCGATGACGTACGGCAGGCTGCCGGTGACGGTGTCGCGGAACTGCTGCTGCTGGGCGCTCGCCCCCGTGACGTAGCCGTGCGCTCCGCTGCCGCGCAGCGCCCTCGGGAGGGTGACGTTCACGAGCCGATGGAAGAGCGTCCGCGTGGCGCTCGCCTGCGGCGAGCTCTCCGCCAAAAGCGTCCCGACGAGCAGGCGATGATCGGGGGATGGCCGCAGCGGCGTCGCCGCCGCGACGTCCGGCGTGCCCCTCAGCGCCGATGCCACCGTCCCGGCGATGGTGGAACTCGAACGAGTGGCCCCATGGAGGTCGACGACGATCGTGAACGGCCCGTTCGCGCCCACCCCGAACCCGGAGGCGATCAGGTCGTAGGCCACGCGATCGGTGTAGGAGGTCGGGTCGGCGCCGTCGTCGACGTGACCGAGATTGATCGAGAACAGGGGAACCGTGAGCACGGCGAGGCAGGCGAGGCCCCCGAGCAGGAACGCCCAGGCCCGGCGTTCGACGAGTCGGGCGTAGCGGTGCCAACCGTCGTTGTCCGAGCCACTCTCGGCCACCGCCCGCCCGACCGTGAAGCGGTCGATGCGGCGGCCGAACGCGCCGAACAGGGCCGGGACGAGCGTGACCGCGGCGAACGCCGCCGTGAGCACCGAGAACACGGCGGCCAGGCCCATCTGGCCGATGAACGTCACCCCGGAGATGTAGAGGCCGAGCAGCGCGAGCGAGACGGTGCTTGCCGCGACGAGCACGGCGCGGCCGCTTGCGGCGACCGACCGGCCGGCCGCGTCGATGGGCGCGGCGCCGTCGGCGATGTGCTGCCGGAACCGCGTGGTGAGGAAGAGCGAGTAGTCGATTCCGACCCCGAGACCGATCATCAGAGAGAGGGTTGGCGCCGCCGTTCCGAAGGTCATCACCGCGGCGGCGAGCCCGAGCAGCGACACGCCGATGCCGACCGCGAGCAGGGCGCTGAACAGCGGCAGCACGGCGCCGACCAGGCTGCCGAAGCCAACCGTGAGGACGATGAGCGCAACGGCGAAGCCGATGATCTCGGAGGCGGCGTCGTTGGCCGCCGGGCGGAAGAGCTCATCGAGGCTGCCTCCGTATTCAACCTGCACCCCATCGGCGGTCGTCGCGCGCATCGCGGCGCGGAGGGTGGCCTGGTACGGGTGACCGAGGAGCTTCGGCCGCTCGTCGAAGGCGACGCTCGCATACGCGGTGCGACCGTCCCGTGAGAGCGCACGTGACCCGGCCGCCAGCGGATCGCTCACCGAGAGGACGTGCGGGAGCCGGCGGACGTCAGCCAGCGACGCCTCGACGCTTGACCTCCGTCCGCTCAGCGTGCCGGAGCCGACGTGCATGACGATCAGCCCCGTGTACCCGCCTGCCGTCGGCTCGTGGGCGGCGAGCAGCGTCTGGCCGGCGTGCGCCTGGGTGCCCGGAAGGTTGACGTTGTCGCTGAAGATCCCGCCCACGGCCCCCCGCAGAGCCACGCAGAGCAGGAGGGCGAGCACCCAGCCGATCAGCACGATCGGCCAACGCCGGGCCGACCAGGCGCCGATGCGTCCCAGGCCGCGCGGTGCCGAGCCCACGGGGGATCCGCCGGTCGGCGCTCCGGAGGGCGTGCGGGTGTCGTCGAGCGTCGAAGGGGCGGGGGAGCTGTGCATGGCCCGGACCATAGCGAAGAAATGGTCGGCTGACAAATAAAATCCGCTATGCTCTCGCCGGACGATGGCTCGACCGGCTCCCCCAGCTTCCCCCGGCGACCGGCCGGGACCCGCGACGCCGGGCACCCGCCGACGCGGCCGCCCTCGCCGCGATCAGGGACCGGCTGTCACACGTGAGGCCATTGTCGAGGCGGGCCTGCAATCGCTGCGCAACCACGGCCTCCCCGGTCTCGCCCTGCGCGAGGTCGCCCGCCGCCTCGGGGTCACCCTCCCCACGATCCAGCACCACTTCCCGACGCGCGACGACCTCTGGCGCGCCTGTGTCGACACGGTGCTCGAGCGACCGCAGCCACCGGTGCGGGAACGTCCGACGGAGATTCCCGGCGCCGGGCTCGCCGAGTTCCTGCGCTGGCAGATCGACCAGGCGGCGCTCAGCCCGGGCATCACCGCCGCGATGTGGCACGACCCCGAGGCGGGGGCCGAGGACCGCATGCGGTACCTGGCAGAGCGCCTTGCGCCCCGCGTCCAGGCCGGCCGTCGCGTCCTCGACATGGCGGTTGACACCGGCACGCTGCGCGCGGTCGATCCGAGCGCTGTCCTCGCCCTGGTCGGCGTTGGTGTCAACAGTCTCGTCAACGCGCCGGAAGCGCTCCGCCGGCTGTTCGGGATCGACCTGGCCGATCCCGAGGTCCGCGAGCGCTTCGCCGCGCAGCTGTCCGACATCCTGCTGCACGGACTGCTGTGCGAGCCGTGACGGCACACCGCCGGCCCGATGTGCGAGGCCGGGACGGCGATGGCCGGTTCAAGCCGGGAACCCGCCGTGGGCATGCTGGATGACGTAGGCGAGCTCGGGGTCGGGCACATCCCCCTGCTGGGGGGCGATGAAAAGCGAGCCACCGCGGATGTCCACGAGGTAATTGACGGAGCCGCCGTCGACCGTGAGCGTCGAGATGATGGCGCCGTCCCGGAGCCGCCGCACGATCGTGTGGCCCGGATCGTTGACCGCAACCCGCATGAATCCCGCGCTGCGACCGAGCACACATGCCGCCCGCACCCGCTGGGTGATCCACGGGCTCGTGAACGTGAGCAGGTGCGCGTCGTTCCGATCGACGGCGGCTCGGAGGTCATGCGGGAGGCGCAGGCTCAGCTGACACCCGCGCGCGAGGCTCACGCGGGCCAGGCGGGTCGGGCCAACCGACGCCGCTCGGTGCCCGACGAGGGCCGTCGCCGCGAGGACCACCCCGAGCAGTAGCGCTGTAGCCGCATGTCGGAGGCTATCCGGAGATGGCCGCGACGCGGAGTCATTCGCCGACGGCCGCCAGAGAGCGGCGCATGCGCAGCTCGGTGGCGCCGCTCGGCGCGTGGGTCATGGCGGCACCATCCCCCACGAATCCGTGGCGCCGGTAGAAGGCCTGGGCTCGCGCATTGCCCTCGACGACCCAGAGCGTGGCGACCCTCCAACCGTCCCGGCGGAACCGCGCGAGCGCGTCGGTCATCAGGGCGGTTCCGACGCCGGAGCGCCACGCACCGGGAGCGACGTTGAGGGCGACGAGCTCAGCCACGCCGTCCCCGACGTCCACGTCGCGGCTCGGCGTGGACACCGTACAGAAGCCGACGATCGCACCAGCTCGGACGGCGACGCGCACGGGTGGCAGAGACTCGCCCGCGAGGCGAGCCGCCCACCGTTCCTCCCAGCGCTCGACGGTGATCCCGTTCAGGAAGCGGTCGGGCATCAACCCGCGGTAGGCCGCCTGCCAGGCGGCGACGTGAACGGCGGCCAGCTCGGCAGCATCGTCGCGTGCGACATCCCGCAGGGCGGTGGCCACCGGGTCCGCAGGCTCGTCGCGCCTCACCATCGGACCGCCGCGAACTCCCGGTGAAGCTTCTCGCCGCGACCCGGGTTGAGCGCGGCAACCCAGGCGATCCGGCCCAGCAGGTGTGCCCTGAAGTCCTCGACTCCGGCTCGGTTCTGGGACTGCGGGCCGTGGAGGATCGCGTTGTGCAGGATCGCCCGGAGACGGTCGTACTCATCGCGCGCGACGTTCGGATGCTCGTTCACCACGACGCCACAGACCCGCTGCCGGCCGGCCCGCGTCGCGAGCGTCGACTTGCCGTCGTTGACCGCGAAACCCTCCGCACGGGCGATGTCCGCGGCGGCCCGTCGCAGCAGGGCCGCCTGGCCCACGAGCCCGACGGATCCGGAGAACGTCAGGTCGTCCGCGTACCGCGTGTACGAGCATTCGAGCCGCTCGGCCAGGCCGGTGAGTCGGCGGTCGAGGCGAAACGCCGCAAGGTTGGCGAGCGCGGGGGAGCTCGGTGCTCCCTGTGGCAGGTGCGGTGTCGCGAGCTGCCGGCCGAGATGGTGGTGAGCCGCGATCTGATCCGGATCGGTGGGCCGGGGCAGGGACTGCCAAAAGCCGGCCGGGACAGCGTTGGTGACGAGTCCCGTCAGCGTGTGAGCCACCGACTCGGGGTACCCCGCGCTGCGCAGGATGCCGTACACCCGGCCCGCGCCGACCGACGCGAAGAAGTCCCGCAGGTCGAGCCGGATCACGACGTGGCGCCCGGCGTGGGCTCCCGCGTGGCTGCGCACGGAGCGCCCGCGGGTGAACCCATGGGCTGCGTCATGGGCCGGGATCCAATCGAGGATCCCATGCAGCACCCGCCGTTGGATCTCCTTCAGCCGATGCTTCGGCCGCTCGATCACCCGCACCGGGCGACCAGGCCGGGCGAACGTTCCGTACCGGTAGTGGCGGAGCCGCTCATCCCGGGCGGTTCGTTCGAGCGATCGGAGATCCGCGAACCACGCGAGCTCACCGTCGCTCAACTCGAGGAACCGCGCGAGCTCGCCGAGGGAGGCGATCTCCGGCACGGGCCAGGGTCGCCGGCCCATCGCCGGGGCGGGGACCTCCCAGTGCCGCGGCCGGGGCGGCGGCCCGTCGCCGTCGCGCGCCGGCAGCGCCGCCAGGACTCGGTCGACGAAGCGGGCCAACTCCCGCGGCCGGTCCAGTGGGGGGCGTGGATACGCCGAGAGGACCGCTCGGACCAACGGGAGCGTCCACCATGGGCGTGGCCGCACGGCGCGACCGGCACGGTCCGCCATCGGGCGCGCGCTCCACGCGCCCACGAGGAGCGCGCCCGACAGGCAGTCGGCGAGATCGTGGCGGGTGCGCGCGTCGTACATCCAGCGAATCATCGCGGCGCTGCGCCTCGACTGCACCACGTCGTGCGTGCCCCGATCTGCCCCGGAGGGTGCAGTGACGGGCTCGCGTTGCGTTGCCATGGCCATACCGTGTCCCCGGGGTACCCCCGGAGAGGGATCGGCGTCCGAGGACGCCGCGTCCCGCCTCGAGCACGCAACGCCGCACGCGGGACGGTACCGGGAGCACGCCCATCGTCCCGGCATCGGCTGCCCGCGACGGTGGCACGGCGGGCGCCACGCGACCGCCCGGGGCGTCAGGGCGCCGTCGAGCCCACGCTGAGCGGATGGGTGGGTGCCGTGATCGCCGGCGGATGGTTGAAGCGGCTGAGGGTCAGGGTGCCCTCGGTGTTGCCGCCCCTGCCATCGTTGCAGACGCTCACCCGGCCCCCCCGGCGCGTCGGCCCGGTCGCGGTGACCCGCAGCGGATACGCGGGACCCTGGAGGGCGACGTCGTACGTGCCCGGGTTGCTCCCCGGGACACCACCGGCGTCGCGTACGACGACAACCCGCCGGCCGTTGACGACGGCCGTCCCCGTCCGGGTGAGCGGCCCGTGGTTCTCGCCGAGGCACGTGGCGAGCGTCCTGGGGTTGAAGTGACCGAGCTGCCGGGTGAAGGCCGCGCTGTCATGGGCCGGGAGCTTGATCCAGCGGTTCGCGAAGCGCAGGGTCGAGGTGCCGCCGTGCGCCCTCCAATAGGCACGGTTGGCCCTCACGAACAGACCACCGGGCAACACGATGACCGCCACCGTACCGGTCCGCTGCGTGAGCTGGATCTCGAGCCTGGTCGGACCGCCGTAGGCCAATCGCAGCCCGAGCTTCTGCCTGCTCTGCGTGATCCTGCCGGCCACGACATACCCGTGTGCGGAGCGCAGGGCGCGCTGGGCCGCGCCGATGATCTGCGCGGGGGACTCCGATGCGAGCCCGGCGGCGCCCCGGGCGGTCCGCGCGATCGAGGGGCTGGAGCAGGCAAGTCCGGCCACCACAGCGGGGCCGGTGAGCAGCGCTGCTGCGCGCAGGCGAGGGCGCGCGAGGGAGGCAAGCCAAGTCATGCAGTGACCTCTTCCGGTGGCGTGGATGCGTCGGCGCAGCGGTGCGCCGCAGGAGGTAACTCCCCGCACCCGCGAGGTTCCAAGCCCCGCCGCTCGCCTCCAGCTCCCGCGCTGCCCGCCGCGGCGCCGAGCGACGGGCGGTCGCCCTGGCCTCGCCGGGTCCGCCGCGGGTCCGGGAGGCGGGGCGAGACAGCCGAATGATCCGATCCGGGGTGCTCGGCGTACAGGCGGGTATCGGCGGCGCGCCGCCGCCGGGCCGTAACCATCAGCAGTCCACCAGGAGGAAGGCATCATGTCCGCAGACCGGCCGGTTGCACCGCCCGAGAATTCCGTAGCCGCACCCGAGGAGCTCGTCCGAGCCTCACTGACTCGCTCCCGGTTCCTGAAGCAGACCGGCGCCCTGGTCGGGTTCGCCAGTCTCTTCGGGATCGTCGGGACCGCCTCGGCCGCCGGGTCCGACACGACCCAGGGGATCCTCAACGCAGCCGTCACAGCCGAGCAGATCGCGACGGTCCTGTATTACGAGGCGATCGCCGGGCCGAGCGCACCGAGACTCGGGCCGGTCCACGACCACAACAACCTCAACTACTTCCAGGCCGCCCTCTGGGAGGAGTACCAGCACATCCAACTGCTGGGCGCCCGCGGTGGCACGAGCCTGACCGGCAGCGCCACCCCGACGATCTACCTCCCGACCAAGGCGTTCTCCAACAGCGGGAGCTTCCTGTCGCTGCTGGACACGCTCGAGAACGCGTTCATCGGCGCCTACCTGGCTGCGGTGAGCTACTGGGCGAGCCAGTCGCTGCCCGGCTTCGCCGAGGACGCCGCGCAGATCATGGGGGTCGAGGCAGAGCATCGGGCGCTCGGCAGGGTGACCTCGGGCAGCAACCCGCCCAACAACGTGATCGTCGAGGGCGCGCTGTTCGGCAGCGTGTCCGATGCGGTGCCGGCACTGCTGCCCTTCGTGCAGGGCGGCTCGGGCTACACCGCATACGCGTTCCCGACTGACGCACAGATTCGGGCCGCGGTCACGGCCACGACGATGCAGGCCATCTCCGATCCCGGGCTGGTCGCCTGAGCGACGGCGGTCCGCTGCCCGTCCCCTTCCAGTCGGAGGGGCGGGCAGTGATCCGCCGGCCGCTCCGGGCCGTATGACGTTCTGAGCACCTCTGCTGCCACCACGAAACGGAGTGATGATGGGACTCGACAATCCAATCCACCTGCTGCTGTTGCTGATGATCCTGCTGCTCGTCTTTGGGGCGAAGCGCCTGCCGGAGATGGGCCGCTCCCTCGGGCACGGTCTGCGCGGCTTCAAGGACGCGATCAGCGGCGAGCCGGTCGTGCAGCATCTCGAGATGACGCCGGCGCCCGCCCCGGTGGCCGCCGAGGCGGCGCCGACCACCCACCGCGAGCCGACGCTCGTTCCGTAGGGCGGCTGGTGAGACTCATGGTGGGCAAACTGCGCAGTGCACGTGCCCTGGGCACGGCGTTGGGAAGCATCGGCCACGAGCAGCACCTGACCCTGGTCGGTCATCTGGACGAGCTGCGCACGCGGCTGCTCGTCTCGCTCGCCGTGCTCAGCGTGGCCTTCGGCCTGTGCTTCTGGCAGAACGGGCGGCTGCTGCAGATCATCAACGCGCCCCTCGCCCACCAGACCACCCAGCAGATCCGTCATGGAAACGGGCCGCTCGGGCAGGCCTATCTCACCCAGACGTCGGCCCGCGACCTCGCCGTCCAGGTACGGTCGCTGGTCGGCGTGCTGGGACCACAGGCCCGATCTCGGTCCGCGCACACGGCGCTGACCGAGATCGGGGCAGCGGTCAACCGCGACATCACACGGCTCTCGGCACCGCCGCAGGGAGACCGGCCGATCACGCTCGGGCTCGGTGAGCCGTTCACCACCACGGTGACGGTGTCGTTGATCTTCGCCCTGATCCTCGCGCTCCCCGTACTGCTGCTGCAGGCATACAACTTCTTCATCCCCGCGGTCACGCCGGAGATCCGGCGCCGCTCGCGCCCGCTGCTCGTGGCCATCCCCGGACTGTTCCTGGCCGGCGTGAGCTTCGGGTACCTCGTCGTCCTGCCAGCGGCGATTCACTTCCTGCAGAACTTCAACTCGGGCCAGTTCGAGGTGCTGGTCCAGGCAAGCCCGTACTACAGCTTCGCGGCCAAGCTGCTGCTCGCCATGGGCGTCATCTTCGAGGTTCCGGTGCTGGTGGTCGCGGTGACGCAGGGCGGCGCAATCAGCACCGGGCAACTGCGGGGCGGGCGCAAGTACGCGATCGCCGCCTGTGCCGCCGTCGGCGCGTTCCTCCCCGGCGACGCGCTGACGATGCTGCTCGAGACCGTGCCGCTGTACGTGCTGTTCGAGCTCGGGATCCTCGTCTCGGCGCTGCTCGACCGGCGCCGGCGCCGTGGCGCTCGGTCGTTCACCGCCGCCGAGCAGCCCCTATCCTGACGGTCGGCACCCTCCGCCGAGGCCGCCGCGAACGACGATCGCTCCCCGGCGGTTGTCGATTCCGCGCCTCCTCGTTCGACGCAGAGGTAGAACACCACAATCGGCTAGGAGGTCGTGATGCGTTTCATGGTGCTGGTTCCGGGCGGTCCCGAGTCCGAGTCCGGGCAGATGCCACCGCGCGAGGCGCTGGAGGCGATGACGAAGTACAACCAGCAGCTCGCCGAGGCCGGGGTGCTGCTGGCCGCAGATGGCCTGCATCCCACCTCGGCTGGCGCGAAGGTCCGTTTCGCGGGCGAGCGACCCACGGTGATCGACGGTCCCTTCACCGAGGCCAAGGAGATCGTCGCGGGCTACTGGATCTGGGAGTGCGCCTCGCGGGAGGAGGCGTTGGAGTGGCTCAAGCGCGCCCCGTTCGGCGGCGGGATCGAGATCGAGCTGCGCCCGATCTTCGAGACCGAGGACTTTGCCGGGCAGCTCACGCCGGAGCTCCGCGAGGCCAACCGACTGCTCCGCGAGCAGTCGGCGTCGCGGGATCCGAGGACGTGAGCGATCCCGCGCTGCAGCGCACGATCGCCGCGGTGTGGCGGATGGAGTCGGCCCGGCTGATCGCCGGGCTGACCCGCCAGGTCGGCGAGCTGGCGGCGGCCGAGGACCTCGCGCAGGATGCGCTCGTGGCGGCCCTGGAGCAGTGGCCGAGGGACGGCGTCCCGCAGAACCCGGGTGCGTGGCTGATGGTCACGGCACGACGGCGCGGCATCGACGCCCTGCGACGACAGATCGCCCTCGAACGCCGTCATGAACTGCTGGCGCGGGAGCAGGAGATGCTGCAGCGACTCGACCCGCCCGACCCGGCGGCGCAGATCGACCGGGTCGAGGACGATGTCCTGGCCCTGATGTTCCTCACCTGCCATCCCGTGCTGGCGCGGGAGGCGCGTGTGGCACTGACGCTGCGGCTGTTGGGTGGGCTCACGACCCCGCAGATCGCCCGCGCCCAGCTGATCTCCGAGGGTGCCGCGGCTCAACGCATCGTACGGGCCAAGCGCACGTTGAGCAGCGCGCGCGTCCCCTTCGAGATCCCGGAGGCCGGCGAGCGTACGGAACGGCTGTCCGCCGTGCTGGAGGTGATCTACCTGATCTTCAACGAGGGCCACGCGGCCACCGCCGGTGATGCCTGGACGCGACCGGAGCTCTGCCGAGAGGCGATGCGCCTCGGCCGCATCCTGGCCGCCCTGATGCCCGCCGAGGGCGAGGTCCACGGCCTGTTGGCGCTCATGGAGCTCCAGGCCTCACGCCTGCCGGCACGGACGGGGCCGGACGGCGAACCGGTGCTCCTGGCTGATCAGGACCGGGCGCTGTGGGACGGCATCCTGGTGCAGCGCGGGCTCGCCTCCCTGGCGCGCGCGGAAGCGCTCTCCAGCCCGATGGGGACGTATGCGCTGCAGGCAGCCATCGCCGCCTGCCATGCGCGCTCACCTCGCTTCGAAGCGACCGACTGGCCGCGGATCGTCTCCCTCTACGACGCTGTGGCCGCACTCAGCCCTTCGCCGGTCGTCGACCTCAACCGCGCCGTCGCGGTCAGCATCGCGTACGGGCCCGCGCCCGCCCTCGACATCATCAACGGCATCCTCGACCACCCGGCGCTCCGCGACTACCACCTGCTGCCCGCCGTTCACGGCGACCTCCTCGCCCGACTCGGTCGGGACGACGAGGCCAGGGAGGCGTTCAGCCGCGCGGCCGACCTGTGCCGTAACGACCGCGAGCGCGCGCACCTGCTGTCTCGGGCGAATCGCCAGCCCCGCCCGCTCAGCCCTGGGGCCCCCGCGGTCACCCCAGCACCATCCTCCGGCATCGACGAACGGAAGGAGGCTCGGCCCCGTTAGGGCAGCTGGCGGCGGAGCCGAGCCACGAAGCGGGCGATCTGCTGGGCATCCCCGGTGGGGCTGCCGTTCCATTCGTCGACCTGCAGGAACGCATACTCGGTCGGTGTGCCCGGGTACCGCGGGAACAGGTGCAGGTGGAAGTGCGGCGAGTGATGTCCCATCACCGCCGAGTACAGCCGCTCGGCGTGGGTGAGCGAGCGAAGCGCACGGCCGAGCGTCGCGCAGGCGATGCCAACCCTGATGCCTCGTCGTCGCGGAGGTCAGCCCAGGTGTCGGCGTGACGGCGGGTCGTGAGCAGCAGATGTCCAAGCAGCGGCCTGGGCTCCAGCAGCGGCGGTACGTGGAACCCGATCACGAGGTCCGTGTCCCACAGCAGCCCGCCGGGCAATTCGATGTCGCCCGCGATCTCACGGCAGATGTCGCACGGGTCCACGCGCACACATTAACCGGTGACCCCGCCCCGGGTCCGGGGCGCCTCGGACGACAGGAGGTCTCAACGCCCACCACGGGCGTCTGGCCACACTCGGGTGACCCGAGTGCTTGAATGTATCTTCTGAGTCGGGCCTGTCGGGTGACCGCGCCACGGCGGACCGCGAGAGCTTGGGGGTATGGGTGTTGGGTCGTTCGTTCGCTGCTCGGTGCCTCGAGATGGTCATGCTCGTTCTGCTGGTCGGTGTCGCGACGGGCTGGCCGGTATCTCAGTCGCGGGCAGCCGGCGCGGCCTCAACCACCTCGACGACGACACCGTCCTCACCTCCACCCACGACCTTTCAAGCGGCTTCGTGTGTGGGCGGCAGCTGTGTCGCGGTGGGCCAGGAGAACGTCCCCGCGCACCGAGACCTGCCTGTGGCCGAGCGGTGGAGCGCGGGAACCTGGGTGTCGCAACGGATGCCCCAGCCGGCGCGGACGCGGATGCGGGTCAGCGCACTGAACGCGGTCTCGTGCTGGTCAGTGAACGGTTGCCTCGCCGTTGGAGCGTTCTGGCCGTCCTCCTACCAGGAGCGCGCGTTCGCCGAGAGGTGGACAGGCTCCGGTTGGCAGCTGCAACGTCAGGTTGGGCCACACGCGGGCGCGTCCGGGTTGTACGCGCTCAATGGGGTGTCGTGCCCGAGGCCAGGCCACTGCATCGCGGTTGGTGACGGAGCCAGGGAGACCACCCACGCCATTGGTGCGACGTTCACCCTGGTGGAGCGGTGGGCTCGTGGTCACTGGGTGCGTGAGCGATCGCCCAACCCGGCGCCCCGCGGCCCAAGCCGACGCCGGAGCGCCTACCTCAGCGCCGTCTCCTGTGCTGACAGCACCCATTGCGTCGCGATCGGGAGCTACGCGCCGAGCTGGAATCGCTCGCGTCCGATGGCCGAAACCTATGCGGGCGGCGCCTGGGCGCTCAGTGTGCCGGTGGCTCCCCGCGGATTCAGCCGCAGCGAGCTCGACTCGATCTCCTGCCCGGCATCGACCGAGTGCATGGCGGTCGGCGCGGTGTACGGTCCGACCGTGAGCGGGACACCACCGAAGGAGATCCGGCCGATGGCTGAGCTCTGGAACGGCCAGGACTGGAGGGTGCAGCGGCTGCCGCTGCCGAGGACATCCGGTTCGCTCAGCAGCGTGTCGTGCGCCGCACCGAAGAGTTGCACCGCAGTCGGCGCGAGCGCTGGCAACTCCCCCGGGTTGTTCGCCGAGCACTGGAACGGACACGGCTGGAGGTCGCAGGCCATTCCGGTCTCGCCACCGCTCGGCGGCCTCTACTTCATCGACGTGTCCTGCGCGACGACCAGGACCTGCACCGTCACCTGGGAGTCGGGAAGCGCCGGGCCGTTCATCGCGCAGGCGGTCGGCAACCACTGGACCGTCCCCCTCGAGGCCGCCCTGTAGGCGAGGGATTCACCGCGGTTCGCGCGTCGCACAGCCCTGAGGTCCGGCCGCTACTCCGGGCGGTGACGCTTCTGATCGTCACCGCGGGCGCGACGTTTGAACAGGGAAGCGAGGTTGATGCTGTAGCCCCAGCCGAAGTTCTTCGGGGTGATCAGCCGCGGATCGTCCGGGTCCCAGAGCCCCCTGCCGACGTCATGTTTGCTGGGAGGCGACCAGTTGAACGGGATGCCTCGAAAGCGACCACGCGGTTGACGCGCCATGGCCCCATTGTCCCGCACCACCCGGGAACGGCAAGACCGGCAGCGTGACGGGTCGTCACGCTGCCGGGGTGTCGGCCAGCTAGAGGCGGACTCCGCCTGAAGCCTCGATGCGTTGGCCGGTGATCCATTCGCCGGAGGCGGTGGCCAGGCCCACGATGGCGCGCCCGATGTCCTCGGGGGTGGCGAGTCGCTTGAGGGCTGCAGCGTCGATCATGGCGTCCTGTAGTTCCGGGCTCGATCGCAGGTGGCCGTTTCCGAAGTCGGTCGGGACCGGACCGACGGCGAGCACGTTGGCTGTGATGCCGCGCTCGCCGTATTCGAGCGCCTGGTAGCGGGTGAGGACCTCGACCGCACCCTTGGCCGAGGCGTACGGACCGGAGCGCGCGAACGTGAGACGTGTGAGTGCGCTCGAGATGTTGATGATCCGCCCGCCATCGGCCAACAGCGGCTCGAGTGCCTGGGTGAGAAAGAACGGACCCTTGACGTGCACCGCGAAGACCTGATCGAACTCGACCTCGGTCGTTTCGCTGAGTCGGCTGTAGAGAGCGGTACCGGCATTGTTGACGAGGATGTTGAAGGTCCCGTCGGGCAGCTCGGCGCGGAGGCTGGTAACAAACGCCGGGAACGACGTGATGTCGGTCGCGTCGAGCTTGAGCGCTGCGCCGCGGCGACCCTTGGCTTCGATCGCGGTGACGACATCGCGGGCCGCGGATTCGCTGGTGTTGTAGGTCACGATCACGTCGAGGCCGGCATCGGCGAGAGCCAGCGCAGTCGCGCGGCCCAGGCCCCGGCTGCCGCCGGTGATCACGGCAACGGAAGTTGGGGTTTCGGTGGTCATGCCCACACTGTGCGCCGCGGCGAGGTCCTTGTGAAGAGACCCGCTCAACCAGGGATCAACAATCCGTGGCTGGGGTACCGATCGACGGCCCATACTGCGTTGCATGGACCGCGTACAGCTCGCCGACTTCCTGCGACACCGGCGGGAGTCGCTGCAGCCCGAGGACGTCGGGTTGCCGAGAACTCCTCGTCGCCGTACGCGCGGCCTGCGTCGTGAGGAGGTCGCGACGCTGGCCAGCATGTCGACCGACTACTACGCCCGGCTGGAACAGCAGCGCGGCCCGCAACCGTCCCCACCGATGATCGCCGCGATCAGCCGTGCGCTGCGCCTGACCCTGACCGAGCGTGACCACCTGTACCGGCTGGCAGGGCACACACCGCCGCGCAGCGATGTGCGCAGCGACCACGTGGCGCCCGCCATGCGACGGGTGCTCGACCGAATCGATGCGCCGGCGATGGTCACCAACGACCTCGGGGAGACGCTCGCCCAGAACCCCCTCGCGATCGCGCTGCTCGGCGATGAGTCCCGCTTCGAGCCCGGCGACCTGAACCGGTCGCGCTTCTACCGCTGGTTCACCCAGCCGGGCGAGCGCGCCCTGCACCCGGTCGAGCAGCACGCGCAGTACTCGCGCTCGTATGCGGCGGTGCTGCACCTCACCGCGGGTCGCCATCCCGACGATCCACGTGGCCGAAGACTGATCGACCGCCTGCTCGCCGCCTCACCGGAGTTCGCGTCGATCTGGGCCACGCACGACGTGGTGTGGAGACCCGGCCCAGACCGCAAGACGTTCCTGCACCCCGCGGTCGGGCCGATCGAGCTTGACTGCGAGACCCTCTCCACCGAGAACGACTCGCAGATCCTGCTGCTCTACACCGCAACGCCGGGCACCGACTCCGCTGAGCGCCTGCGCCTGCTGAGCGTCATCGGCAACCAGAGCTTCGCAGGCCGTCCCGAACGAGCTTCGTCGCAGCGCTAGACCGCTCAGGCCGTCAGGACGACCGGCACCGTATCAGTGACAACGATCGTGTGCTCAAAGTGCGCCGCGCAGGATCCATCGCGAGTCTTGAGCGTCCAGCCATCGTCGGTGTCGTCGACCTCGCCATCGCCAGCGGCGATGATCGGCTCGATCGTGATCACCAGCCCATGGGTGAGTCGCTGACCCAGTCGAGGGTGGTGGAAGCTGGGCACGTTTGGCGGCTCGTGGATCCGGCGTCCGATCCCGTGACCGGCGAGATCCCGGCAGACCGCGTACCCATAGCCGGCGACCGTGGTCTCGACAGCACGACCGATCTCGTTGATCGGAACGCCGGCCCGAGCGGCTCGCATGCCGCTGTAGAGCGCTCGGCGGCTTGCCTCAGCGAGTCGCCGGTACCCGGGGAATGCTCGCCCGACCGGGACTGAGACGCACGCATCCGCGTAGTAACCGTCGAGCTCCGCGGTCACATCGAGCTTGACCAGATCACCGTCCTCGAGGCGTCGGCTGCCCGGGACGCCGTGCACGGCCTCGTCGTTGACGCTGATGCAGCTGGTTCCGGGAAACCCGTAGTCAAGCTGCGGGCCGGAGCGTGCGCCCGCCCGGGCAAACACACATGCGGCGACCTCGTCGAGCTCACGCGTGCTGACCCCCACCCGGACCTCAGCCCGCATCGCGCGAATCGCCTCAGCGACGACACGACCCGCGGCTCTGAGCGCCTCAAGCTGCTCCTCGGTCTCGATCGACATGCTCAAAGCCTACGCCGCCGTGCCCCGGTCCGGCCCACCCCGCCGTCACCACCTCCACCCAGCCAGCCAACAGGCTCCGGATGTTCGTCGCCCGTGGATGCCGATGGGGTGCGGTCCCCTCACCCGTGCTGCGAGGCGGCTGCCCGTTGACCGAGGTCGGCGAGAGAAAGGGGGCGGGCAGGCTGGCGATCGATGATTCGATGGCTGTCGACGGTGAGGTCGGCGGCGACATGGAGCAACTCGCCCGAGCTCAGCCGCCGCCAGCCGGGGTCGTCGTCCATGCGCTCGGTTGCCACCACGACCGACGGTCTGTCGGCAAGAGTGCCGGAGGTGACCCGCATCCGGTCCGGGCGCCGCTGGCCGGTGTGCGCCAGCGGCTCGTTGCCACGATGGCCGCCCGGCCGTCGTTCCAGCACGTACAGATCGTGGGTCTCGGGATAGCGCAGCGCCCAGAGCTCACTCGCGTCGATGAGAATGAAGTTGGCCGACAGCACGGGCAGATGCTCGGCGACCCACCGGGCGGCGGCGGCGATGCCTGCGCCCACGTCGCCGCAGCGCTCGATCTCACGCGTGATCAGCGCGAAGAACCGCTCGGAATCGGTGTCGCCCCGTACACGTGCCAGGTCGGCGCCAAGTTCGCGCTCCAACGCCGGAAGGTCCTCGAGCACGCCGTTGTGGGCAAACAGGCGATCATCGAGCTGAAACGGATGGGTGTTGCGGAGCGTCAAATCGCCGGTCGACGCGTAGCGGACGTGCGCGACGAACGTCCGGGAGGTGATCGTCCGAGCCTCCCGAGCAAACGCCTGATCGGCATACGCGGCGAGAGGCTGCTTGTCCACCACCGGCCGTCCGCGCGTGTCAAAGACCCCGAGACCGGTCCCGTCGGGTTCGCTCCGGCTCTGCCTCACCAGGGAATCGGGAGCGTTGAGCAGCCAGAAGGTGGCTGACAGGCGCTCCGGCCCGCCCGCTCAACCCAAACAGACGACACACGGCCACCACCCTACCGCCGACGCTGTGACACCACGCGGACCGGCCAGCTGGCCAGTCGAGATCCGAGGCGATCCCCAGAGGCATGTCTCGATCCGACCAGGTGCTGTGATTCATCGCCCCTCAACTGTCCGTCTCCGGGGCGGGTCGGGCGGCGGCCCGGGGACTCCCATCACCTCCAGGACTTGTCAGTTCAGAGCGGATGCGTCGATGCTGCCCTCCGACGTCCGTGCGCCACAGGAGGTACGAGACGCCGCATTCGGCTCGAAACCGCAGATCGGGGGCGACGCCAGCCACCCGTTCGCGCAGCTCAGCCAGACCGCGCTGGCCACACTCGCCACCCCCGATGACAGGAGCCGCGCCACCATCGGACCGAATCCCCACACCCCAACCGGGCCAAGCCGGCCGCCGACGCCGGCCGCCAACAGGGCCGCGCCATCGCCGCCACCGTCGCAGCCGTCTGGGCACACTGACGAGACGGCGCCACCGGCTGATCAGGTGGTGGGAACTCCCCGAGTTGATCGGCAGCGCATCGCGTTCGCGGCTGGTGCTCTGTGCTCTTGATCGTGATGGCTGGGTAGTGACTCGCCATCGACGAACACGGCGGTCTCGAGCTCTCGGCGTGCGAGCCAGGAGCGGAGATGGACAAGCTCCTTCCTCGATCACGCGTCGGTGAGCGCCCGATCAGACGGCGAGCGGTCAGCCGGTCGCTCACATGACCGCGAGCCGGCCGAGCCAAGCGCGATGATCACGCGAGCCGACGCGGGTTGCCCCGCCAAAGCGGTGAGCGCGACTCAGGGAGCGTGGGTTGGCGAGGGTGGTATGCCGACTCCGAACCTGACCGGCGCAACGCACACGGGCGGGGGACCGTGGGTGCGTCCGATGCCGAGGGCGATGTCACCGGAGGGGAGTTGTCGTGCGGCCAGAACGTCGGTCGTGTGGCGAGGGATCTCGTTGGGGTTGATCGAGATTTCGGCGCCGCCTTGGTGGGGCCCGATGCCGGTGAACAGGAGCTGCAGGTGACTGCTGCATCCGGTCATCACCGGAACGACCGTGATGTTCCTCACGCCGAGTTGGAGAAGCTTCGTGTTTGCCCCCCGGACGCCTTCGATGTCGCGCAGGGTGACGCGCACCAGGCCGGCCGGTGTCCGGGCCACCGCGAACGATGGTGGGGCCTGGGTTCCGAGGAGCAGGACCACGATCGCTGCGGCCACGGCGGTCGTTGGGGTGAGGATCGTGAGCGCCCAACGGCGACGCGTGCGCTTGGGCTGTGCCGACGCGTTCGGCCGGGAGCGAAGCTCGGTCTTGACCCAATCCCTCAGCCGGTCTGTTGGCTCGATGTCCCTGACGCGCGCACGCAGAGCGTCAGCGAGGGCAGCGCCGAGCTCCTCTTCGTCAGCCACGGTTGCTCACCTCCTCGCTCGATGTGAGCAGTCCGCGCAGCTGCATGAGCCCCCGGCTTGTTGAGGACTTCACCGTTCCCTCTGCGATACCCAGGACCGTGGCGGTCTCGACCACCGAGAGCTCGAGGAAGAACCGCAGGATCAGAATCTCGCGCTCGGGCGAGCCGAGGGTCGCGAGCGCGGAGTCGAGTGACTGGCGTTCGGCCGCACCGTCCTCAAACGGGTTTCGGGCTCTTGCCTCGAGGCGCTCAGTCAGGGCCTCCCGCGGGCGGCCGCCGAGCCGGCGCCAATGGTCTCGGCAAACGTTCACGAGCGCCACACGGCTGTATGCCTCGGGCGCGTCTCGGGCCTCCGGCCAGTGCCGAAAGACTCGTAACAGGGTTCCCTGGACGGCGTCTTCGGCGAGGTCGATGTCGCGAAGCAGCAGGTAGGCACCCTTCAGCAGGGTCGGCAGGAACGCTGCAGCGAAGTCCTGAAACTCGTCGTCATCGCGCAGCGACGGGCGCGTCCCGCCGCTGCTCAACTAGCCACCCGATCCCCGGGACCGACGCGTGCCCGGTGCGAGGCGCGTGCGCTCCCCGTCGTCGCTCAATGACCCCTCCTGACGTATCAATCGGTCAGCGGCACCGCGCAACGTCCCCATGATTTCAGAGTTCGGTACACGATGTACAGAAGCCGCACAGCTGGCCGGCTTCACCAAGCGAGGATCCTCCGGGTAGCCGACGAAGAGAGCGAGGTGGGGAGCTTTCGCCGGACCGGCGCGCTTGAAGAGCTCCTCGATCTCGCTGGCGTTGAGGGTATCGGCGCCGACAACGGACACCGCAGCATCCGCCACGTCGCGCTCGATGCGCTGCTCCACAGCCAATGGCTCTCACCCGTGGTCCCGCCGTCCGTCGATCCTGAGTACCTCTGCCACCACTGGTGGCACCGCGCGCACGCGACGGGGAGTTGCCGAAGCGCGGGGAGCCCAGAAGCGAACGCAGTCCGTCCGCGCCACCGCGAGCTGCCTGCCCCGAAGCGCAGCTGTAAGCGCGGATGGAGATCCATTCTTGTGCGGCGGCGGTTGCACGGGCGGACTCGCACGTCGGCCCGGGTGGGATGGCAGCATGGTGTGTGAGAAGATCGGGGGGTGGGCGATCACATTCGCGTGCGCATCGCGGAGGACCGTGGTGAGCTGGCCGCCGACGCGCTGGCCGGCCTCAAGCGGCGGCTGACCAGCTACCGTCGGCTCGCGGACCCTGAGACCAGTTGGGACCGCGGAGTCCCACGCGCCTGGTTGGAGGACCTGTTGGCGGAGTGGGCGGCATTTGACGCCGACGCGTTTCAGGCACGACTCGATGCTCTGCCGCAGCAACGGGCGGAGGTCTCCGGTCAGACAATTCACCTGGTGCACGTCGAAGGTCATGGGCCGCGTCCGTTGCCATTGGTACTCACCCACGGCTGGCCTGGCTCGTTTCTGGAGTACCTGCCGGTCCTTCCACTCCTGACTGATCCTGGGGCCCATGGAGCTGATCCGGCCGACGCGTTTACGGTAGTGATCCCGTCGCTTCCCGGATACGGGTTCAGCGGACCGCCGCCGACATCAGGGATGACCGGACGTGAGGTCGCCGGGCTCTGGTATGAGCTCGTGAGTGAGGGTCTGGGGTACGGGCGCTTCGTGGCGCATGGCAGCGACCTGGGAGCCGGGGTGACCGGATGGCTTGCTCGCGATCGACCAGACGCCGTCGCGGCCGTACACCTTGCGACCCCCAGCTTGGCCGTCGTGCCTGAGTCGCTGACAGAGCGCGAGGAGGAGTTTGCCCGTCTGGTCGGGCAGTGGACCGCGGAGGAGGGCGGATACATGCACGAGCATGCAACGAAGCCATCGACCTTGGGCGTGGGGCTGTCCGACAGTCCGGCTGGACTGGGTGCGTGGATCGGTGAGAAGGTGGTCGCGTGGAGCAGTACCCGCCCCGATGGCAGCACGGCGTTTGACCGCGAGCTGTTGCTGGGAACTCTGACGCTGTACTGGGCGACCGGGACTATCGTCACCTCGCTGCTGCCCTACTGGGCTCACCGCCACCTCCCGGGCGCGGCGCTCCCGGCCGGCGATCCATCCCCGGTCCCGACCGCGATCAGCATCTTCGGCGGAGAGCGCGTCCCGTTCCCAAAACCCCCACGAGAACTCGCTGAGCGCTACTACAACGTCACGTCTTGGGCCGAACATCCCGTCGGCGGCCACTTCCCTGCAGTGGCTGAACCCGAGCTGCTCGCCCGCGCCCTGCGTGACGCGTTTCGCCCAGCTAGGCAGTCGGGCTAGGGCCTGGAGCTGCTCCGAGCACCGCACGGTTGTCGGTGGGGCCCTGAGAAGCAGTCGTCGGCGAGGCTGGTCCTCGGGTGCTGCTGAGCTGAGATGGACGCACTTCGGACGGCTGATCGAGCTGTACGAAACCTGGCTGAAGCGGCGTTACGACCCGGTGCCCGATTTGGTCGCGAACGTTGCAGAGCATCAGAACTGATCACGCACGCCACAACCGCGGCTCTCACACGATGCGGCAGGACACAGGGTTTCTGCAAACCGAGGTGCTCTCGCTCTGCGAGCGGCTCGGTTCCGCGAGCGGGGCGCCTGCATCGACTACCCGCCGGCGATCTCTCCCCCCATGCGCTCATGGCGCACGCTGACCTGACCACATAACGCGTACGAAGCTCGCCTGCCCCGCGCTCGCGCTCGAATGCGGCTCGTCGTCGCCACATCGAGAGCGGGGCGCGGTGCGGTGCTGCCCGAGCCACCACCGGGTTCATAGCACTTGCCAGGCCGCTTGCCAGCGACCGCTCGCTCGAACGGGCCTCTGCCTGAGCCTCAGGCGTTTGAGGCGATCCTGCGTAGGTCAGCGAGGAAGTCGCGTCCAAAGACGCCCAGCATCAGCAGTGTGCCGAAGACGACGACGGCATCGATTGACTCACGGCCCTGGGCGGTCCAGTAGTCGTCCTCCAGGTTGAGCCACAGCGCGAACTCATCGAGCGTCAGGGCCGCTGCACACCCGTAGCCGATCGAGGTCGCCCTGGAGCCGACTCGGCTCGCTTCCGAGATGCCAAGCTCCAGCATCCACAAATAGCCGATGGCCAGCAGCCCAGTGATTCCGAAGGTCATGTGATGGATGTGACGACCGCCCGGGGTGATGTTGCGGAACGGGCCCCGGTTGGCGCGGATCGCATGCGTCATGACCCGGACGGCACAGAAGGTCGTCAGGAACGACGTGCCGGCAAGGAACTGCCGTTCGCGCCGGCAGTCAGCGAAGTGACGTCGATATTCCGCCGGAACGCTGCGGACGGTGACGATGGTCTTGCGAAGCAGCATGGTTGAGAGAGACTATGCGCTTCTGTGGTCGTGGGCTTTCAGCTCCTCAAGCCAGCCCGGTCGCCTATGACTGTTGACCACGTCGGACAATCCCCAGGGTGGTTCTGAGGTCGAGACGCTTCCGCTTGAGCTGCCCTATCGCTCCGTGATGGTCGCCCGGCGGTGGTGAGCGATCACGGAAATTCCCCACGGTGCGAAACCGCCCGTAACGGCAGCGTTTTCGGCGTTTCGCTACCCTCCCCCGGACCGCCGGAGGGGTGGCAGAGCGGTTGAATGCACCGGTCTTGAAAACCGGCGTCGGTGCAAGCCGACCGCGGGTTCGAATCCCGCCCCCTCCGCTCTCCCGGAGCCAGGGCCGCGGGCGGAGCCTCAGGCCACCCGCGACGGATTTGCGGTGGGCGCTGCGGTCATCCCAACCGGACGCCCCCGTCGATGCACAGGTTCTGCGCATTGATACCGCCGTTGCGCAGCAGAAACTCCACGCCGTCCGTGATCTCATCGCTGGTCACGAGCCGCCCGATCGGTGTGCGGGATTTCGCCGGGTGGTCGACGTTGACCCAGCGGGGTGTGTCGCCCACCACACCGGGGTGGATCGCGTTGACACGGTGCGGCGCGATCTCCACCGCGAGTGTGTTCACGAGCGTCGCGACCCCACCGTTGAAGGCGGTGACCACCGTCGACCCGGGGTACGGCTGATCCTTGGCGAGTCCACCGAAGAGCACGACCGCCGCCTCGGGGGTCATGCGGTCGAGCAGCACCCGCACGACCTCGGTGTAACCAACGAGTTTCATCGCGACGCCGCGCTGGACTCGATCGAGGTCGAACTCGCGCAGGCTCGTGGTGGACTGCTCGACCGCCGTGATCACAACCGCGTCGATCGCACCGAGCCCCGCGAGCGAGGGCTCGATCGTCTCCGCCCGAGACAGATCCAGGGCCAGACCCACAGTGCCCGAGCCGAGCTCGGCAGCGAAGGCGCTCGCCCGCTCCGCCGATCTTGACGTGAGCGCGACCCGGAAGCCCGCCGCGGCCCTGCGCCTCGCGAACGACGCACCGAGCGTCCCCGTGCCACCAACGACGAGAGTGCAGGAGCCGTCCACGGGGACGATCCTTCCACATCCGGACGAGGAACATGGCGGGGCTCGAGAGTCGGCGCTTGGCGTCCACCCGTCGTGGGCCGCCCCGCCGGCGAGGAACCTCAGCGACCGGAGGGGCCCAGCGTCGCAGGACCCCTCCGGGGGAACAGACGATTTTTCTGAGCGGCGAGGGGAGCAGGGCGTATGATCGCGCCATGTCCACGGTCAATCCAGAGGATGTGCTCGCGAAGGTGTCGATCTTCAGCGAGGTCAAGCCGAAGGAGCTCAGGAAGCTCGCGAAGGAGGCCCACATCCTCTCCTTCGACGCCGGAACCCACCTCACCGACGACGGAGCGTTCGGCACCACGTACTTCGTGATCCTGGATGGGACCCTCGAAGTCAGCATTCACGGCCAAGCGGTACGGACCCTCACGCCCGGTGACTCGTTCGGCGAGATGGCGCTCGTCGACCGGGACTCTCGCTCGGCGACCGTCGTGGCGCAGACGGATGCCCAGTGCCTCGTCCTCTCGCGGCCCGTCTTTCGACCCTTCGCCTTCAGCCATCCGGAGGTCGCCTGGGCCCTGCTCGAACTGATGGTCAAGCGCGTGCGCGACGCGGAGAGCCGAGTGCCCGCCTGAGGGCGCCCGCCAGGTCACCCCGCTCGGCAGCGACAACCCCGCCGTCCAGGCCCAGCCAGCCGGCGCACAGCTCGAGTTCGGCCGCGAGCTCCCGGGCGACGCGCGGCACGTCGGCCTCCGCCTCGGCGTACGCGCCGCGCACCTGAAGCACACCGGCGGAGCGATCTGCCTTGACGTCCACGCGCGCGACGAGCCGCTCGTCGAGCAGGAACGGAAGCACGTAGTACCCGTACCGGCGCTTCGGGGCGGGCGTGTAGATCTCGATCCGGTAGTGGAACCCGAAGAGCCGCTCGGTCCGCGGCCGGAAGAAGATGAGCGAGTCAAACGGGGAGAGCAGCGCCCGAGCGGCCAGCGCGCGCGGGCGCCGGGCCGCGTGCCACAGGTAGGCCGGGGTGTCCCATCCCGCGACCTCGACCGGAAGCAGCTCGCCGGCGCGCACGAGTTCGGTGACCCGTGGGGCGAGGTCGCGCACCGGCAGGCGCCAGTAATCCGCCAGGTCAGCGATCGTCGCCACCCCCAGGGCTTGTGCGGCGATCCGCGTGAGCTCACGGTGCGCCTCCTCGCGCGGCGGCACATCGGTGAGGTGCTCGGGCGCGAGGATGCGCTCGATCAGGTCGTAATGGCGTTCGAAGTTGATGCGACGCGAGGCGCCGACCGCCCCCGTGAAGAAGAGCGCCTCGAGGGCGACCTTTCCGTCGTGCCAGTTCCACATCTCGCCCGGACGGGCCCTCGCCCGCACGTGGCCGGTGTCCCGCGCCCGAATCGGACCCCGTTCACGGACGAGCTCCAGCGTCTGCTCGATGAGGTCCCGGCGCTCGGTCAGCACCCGGCGCATCCCGGCCCAGATGCGCTGGCGTTCATCCATCCGCCAGCGGAACAGCCGGTGGTGCTCCACCGGGATCAGGGATGCCTCGTGCGCCCAGTACTCCACGAGGCGGCGGTCCACCCGCCCGGTCCCATGTGCGGCGATTCGGTCGAGCAGGCGGGTGTCGTAGGGACCAAGCCGCGAATACAGCGGGAGGTAGTGGGCCCGGCAGAGGACGTTCACCGAATCCAGCTGCAGCAGGCCGAGGCGGCGCACCGCGGCGGTGACCGCGGCCAGGCCCGGCTCCCGGCCAGCGGGCCGGGAGCCGGAGGAGAACCCCTGGGCGGCCAGCGCGACCCGCCGGGCGGCGGCGAGGCTGAGTCTCGGCACGCGGGCCGCAGGAATCGAGGCAACGATGCTTGCGTTCTGAGCGGGCACTGACATACGATCGCCTCACATGGTGTCAATCACTTCCGAGGGGCCCCCGGCCCCGGCCGAACCGGCCCACGCTGGACCGCCCATCTCCATCCCCGACTTCGAGATCGTGCCGCGGGTCGGGCTCGCGCTGGCCGGGGTGATCCTCGTCGCGCTGATCGTGGTGGTCGCCACCGGCGGGCTGTGGCCGCTCGAGTTCATGCACGTGGTCTTCGGCGCCGGCTGGACGGTGATCGACCTCTTCCTCGGATTCGTCATCGGCCCGATCCTCGGCAGCCTCTCGATTCCCGCGCGAATCGAGTTCACGACGAAGTTCATGCCCAAGATGGTGGTGCTGATGCCCGCGATCGTCACGACGACGCTGGTGGCGGGCTGGCAGCTGTCCACCCATCTCGGCACCAACCTCAACACGTATCACAACCACGCCTGGGTGGTGGCCAGCATGATCGTGGTGGGGGTGATGGCGATCGTCGCCCTCGGGTTGCTCGAACCGGCGAACATCGCGGTGCTCGTCGAGCTGAAGAAGCCGAGGCCGAACCCGGGGGTGATCGAGCGGCTGATGAAGCGGTTCATGTACGCGGCCGGGATCACCGGCCTGATGCAGGTGGCGACGCTCGTCATCATGACCAAGCTCGCGAGCAGCTGACGCCCGTGGAGGAACCCAGCTACCCACCGGTGACGCAGGTTGCCATGACCTCGATGGCGCTCATCGTCGCCGGGGGCATCTACCTGTCAGCCAACCTGCCGGCGCACGTCTCGCTCACGCCCGCCGTGATCCTGCTGGCGCTCTCAGCGGCGCTGATGACGTTCAACCTGCTGTCGCTGAGCCGCGTTGGTGGCTTCGCCTGGGCTCGTTTCTTTGCCGTGGCTCGCTGGGCGCTCCTCGCGTACCTCGTGATCGCCGGGATGCTCGAGTTCGTCTTCGTCCACAACCACGTGCGCGGCGGCACCCTGGTGGTCCTGACTCTCTCACTCCTCCTGTTCGCGATCCACGTCCCCGCGCTGATCGGGTTCACGGTGGCTCGCTATCACCAGGCTGCGTGATCGCCGCGTTCAGCGGCCGGATCGCGCCGCATTGACCATGCCGGCAAGCGAGTTCAGCTGCTGACTGAGCGGAGCGGCCGCGGGCGCCGCCGCGGGCAGCCGCACCCGGGGCGGGGCGGGCGAGGAACCACCGGCGATCAGCGCCACCGCGGCGACACAGGCCACGAGCAGGGCGAGGACGGCCGCGGCAACCGCGCGGCCGCCGGAGCGGCCGACGGCGGGGCTGGACCAAGGGTCCGACCGGCCGGCCGCGCGCGTGCGGTGCGGCATCACGGTCGTCGGCCTCTCCTCCTCGGCCGCGGGGCGCCGCGGGGTCGGCGATCGACGCGGCGGGAGGACGCTGGTCCGCACCGCCGTGACGGCGGTTGCGTCGGCGTCCGTGATCAGCGCGAGCGCCCGTGCCGCGGAATCGGGTCTCGCCGCGGGTGATTGAGCGGTGAGGGCGGCCACGAGCGCCGACAACGGCCCGGGTGAGCGGGCGCCGGCCAGCTCGCCGATGAGCAGGCCGACCGAGTAGAGATCGCTGCGCACCGTGGCCGGATCGCCGCCGGCCACCTCGGGCGCCATGTATCCGAGCGTGCCGATCACCATGCCGGTCTGAGTCAGCTGGGTCGCGTCGGCCGGAAGCGCGATGCCGAAGTCGGTGAGGTAGAGGTGGTCGTGCTCGTCGAGCAGCACGTTGCGGGGGTTGACGTCGCGGTGGATGATGCCGGCGGCGTGGACGGCCCGCAGGGCGTCGAGGAGCTGGGACGCCGCCCGGATCGGATCGAGGACGTCAGAGCGCTCGCCCGTGAGCCTGTCGCGCAGCGTGCCGCCGGACAGATACTCCATGGCGATGAACGGTCGGCCGGCATCGACGCCGTAGTCGAAGACCGAAACGACGTGCGGGTGGGAGATGCTCGCGGCGGCCCGCGCCTCTCGCTGAAAGCGCCGCAGCCAATCGCCGTCCCCGGCCAGGGTGTCGGCGATGATCTTGATCGCCACCTGGCGCCCCAGGCGCTCGTCCGTCGCCAGCCATACCGCCGCCATCCCCCCCGCGCCGAGTCGGCGCTGCAGGCGGTAGCGCCCGCCGATCACCTCATTTGGCGCGATGGCCGTCATCCGCCACCGTCCCCCTGCTGGTGCCCGTGATCCCCATGCTGGGCATGGCCGGGCGGGATGTGGTTGGGGCCCTCCCCGGGATGCTGCGCCGGCGTCGGCGGTGTGAGCGCAGGAGCGGGCGTCGTCTGGGCCACGGTCGACGGGGGCGGCGTCGGGGTCGTCACGTCGAGGCTGACGTGACGACGAGCCTGAGCGAGCCCGTCCTCCAACCGGCGTTCCACCGCACGGCTGAGCTGGCCGTCGCGGGCGGCGCGTCGAACCCCGGCGGCAAAGCGGGCGAGGGCCGCGTCCGCGGCCTCGCGGCTGTGGCGCTCGGCGCCGGTGCGCGCGGCCGTGAGATCGTTCTGGAGCTGCCGGGCGGCGGTCGCACTGAGACGCGGCGCGGACGACCCGGCCCCACAGCCGGCGACGAGCACGCCGATCATGAGACAGATCGCCAGACGCGGAACCATACGAGCGGGCATGACGGAGGGACCTCGCGGGCGACGATGCACATGCGCATCGGAACGTACCCTGGTGGCCACTCCCACACTACCGATCTGGACGCTCCGACCAGGATGAGGCGCCCGGACGTGGCGTGATCGTGCCGACTCGAACGCTGCGACCATGATTTTCTCCCCTGGTTGCCGCCAGGCGCGACCCTCGATCGGGCTTCCTGCCTCCGGTCATCCGCCCCATGACACGCTCTTCCCGGGCCGGCCGTTTCGAACCGTCCACCGACACGATCCGGGGCGTCGCCCCGCCAGGAGAGGGGCACGGTACCGGTCGTGAGCGTAGACTCTCGACACAACTGATCGCCACTGGTGTCCAACACGATCTGGGTCTGTTAGCAACGACACGATGGAACGCACTCCACGACGCGAGCGTGCCCCGCTCGGGGGCCCTGAACGCGGCCTTCGAAACCCCGAGCTTCTGCCCACGACCGAGCGGCTCGCGATTGCTCAACCTCAGCCCAGCCGCGAGTTGACCCGCTTTGCCGGCACCGCGGCAGTCCGAGGCGCGGCCCCCGAAGCAGATCCGCGCGCCACGCACCTTGGCGAGCTCGCAGTACGCGCCTCGCGACCGACGCGCGAGGTTGGAAGGCCCACTGAGCGTGGCCGGGATGACGCCAGGTAGCGGCAGACCTGGGCGCGCCGCGCTCTAGGCTCCGTTGGCACCATCCACCGGAGCCGGCCGAGGCCGGCCACAACCAGTTGGCCGATGGCTTGCCCCGAAGCTGGTCTGGCTTGCGGTTCCGGCAGCTCTCTGCCTGCAGCTGAGCCACGCCGGTGGAGCGCCAGTGTTCCTCGCCTCGGCATTGGGCCTGGTGCCCGCAGCCAAGCTCATGAGCGACGGGACCGAACATGTGGCCACTCGATCGGGCCCGGGTGTCGCCGCCTTGGTCAACGTGACACTCGGTAACGCGCCTGAGTTGATCATCGCCGTCTTCGCATTGCTGGCCGGTCTGCAGGAGGTCGTCAAAGCCGCGGTCGTGGGCTCGATCATCGGCAACGCCCTTTTAGTCCTCGGAGCCTCGATGCTGGCTGGAGGCTGGCGCCGGCCACGCCAGAGCTTCAACGCGACGGCAGCGCAGACCCAAACTGGCTTGCTGCTGGTCACCGTCGTGGCGTTGTCGTTGCCGGCCGTCGCCCAACTCCTCCACGGCCACGCGCTCCCACAATCGAGCACTCACCTGCTGCGTGTCTCGCCCTCGATCGCGCATCTCTCACTCGCTGTGTCGTTTGTGCTGCTGTTCACCTACGTAGCTGGGCTCGTGTTCTCGTTGAAAACGCACCGTAACCTCTTCGGGATCCCAGGCCAAGTGGATATCGCCGCGGAGGTCTGGAGCCACCGCAAGGCGATTCTCGCGCTGACGGCGAGCGCCGCTGTGGTCGCTCTCCTCAGCCACCTACTGGTGAAGAGCATCGTTCCGGCATCCGCGTCGCTGGGACTGCCACCGTTCTTTGTTGGAGCCTTCATCGTGGGGATCGTCGGGAATGCCGCCGAACACTACTCATCGGTGTCCGCCGCGCTGCGGGACGACATGGACCTGTCCATGAGCATGGCGATCGGCTCGGCGACCCAGATCGGACTGGTGGTCACGCCCGTCCTGGTGATCATCTCGTTTCTCGGCGGGCCTGCTCCCCTGGGGTTGGTCTTCAATGGTTTCGAGCTGATCGCGCTCATCTTCGGTGGGCTTCTGACGACCGCGCTCACCTCGGACGGAGAGTCAACGTGGCTCGAGGGCGTGGAGTTGCTGGCTGTGTACGTCCTGCTGGGCCTGCTCTTCTACTTCCACTAGGCCATGGCAGCAGGCGGTCGTCGGCACTGGGCGCCAGCCAGCTCCCCGCCAGTTCTGAGCCCAGGATCACGCGCAGGGAGCGTAGACCCCCGAACTTGGCGAGCCACCGGGCCGCCGAGAGGGCCTGTGCAACGCATCAGGTAGCCACTGGCAGGCCGTCCCGGCGGACGGCGACGCGGAAGTAGAGGGCGCTCCCAAGTCCAGCCACCAGGCTCCCAGCGAAGACGCCCAAGGTTGCGCCCGCGCGCAGCCCACCGCTCGGAAGGCCGACGCGCGCAATGAATAGCGAGACGGTGAAGCCGACACCACCCAACATGCTCACGCCGAGAAGATCCCTGTCTGTCGTCGCGTCCGGATGACGGGCGAGTCCCGTTCTCGTGATGAGCTTGAGGGTCCCGAAGATGCCCAGCGGCTTTCCGAGGAACAGTCCGACTGCGACTCCGATCGCTGTGGTCGAGACGGCCGCGCCGAGAGAAATCGGTACCGTCGCACTGATCGCGGCAAACGCGGGCAGAATGACCAAGCCAACGATCGGACTCAGCCGCGCTAGGAATCGTTCGGCTTGGACACGGACGTTGGTTCCGTGCCTGCCGACCGCGACCGGCGTCACTATCCCGAACAGCGCCCCCACGATGGGCGGTTCGACATGGCCCCGCCACATCAGCAGCCACGCAGGAACGAGCAAGATGAGCCCGAACGGCAGAGGCCACATACCGAGATAGAGCGTGCCCGCAAACAGCACGGCACACGCCAGGGAAGCTGCCGCCGGGAGCAGCGAGATCCCGTGGGAGTACCAGATCCCGATCACGGCGATCCCGCCGAGATCGTCCGCCACCGCGAGAGTGAGCAGGAACGCACGCGCTCCGGCCGAGAGGCCGGGAGCCACGATGCCCGCCACTCCCACGGCCAACGCAATGTCGGTGGCGCATGGGACCGCCCAACCCGAGCTCGATCTACCGTGTCCAGCGAGGAGCACATAGAGCCCCATCGGCACGAGCATCCCACCGAGTGCGCAGAGAACTGGGGCGATTGCGGTCCGCACGCTGCGCAGCGCGCCGACGGCGATCTCTCGTCGGATCTCGATGCCAACGCACAGGAAGAACACGGTCATGAGCCCGTTGACGATGACGTTGCTCAAGTCGACTCGGGCGTGCGCCCCGTCCAGGTCCAGAGTGAAACCAGCGGTCCACAGGCTCTGCAGGCGGAGTCCAGGGATGGCATTCGCTATGACCAGCGCGAGAATCCCCGCCGCGATCATCAGCCGGCTTGAATCGGCAACCAGCCAACCCGCGGTCCGGTTCAATCGAAGCGCACCCAGCGCCATCCTCATAGCACGTCCGCCATGCGGCTTTCGACGTTGCCGGTCTTCCAGCCCACGGCCGCGCCGACCACGATCACGCCTGTGAGACCGTCACTCTCGACCGGCTCGTGAGCGTCTGGGTTGAGGTTCACGACGGTTCCGACCCGCAAGCCGATGACGAGATCGCCACGCGCCAAGAACCACCGCCGAATCATGAGGTACGTCCACGGCTCGCCGCTCCGGAGCTCGTCGGGGACGGCCCGGATGAAGAATGCCGAGCCCCGCCAGTCGAGCAGATCGGCCAGGACGCCGTCCAGCCACGGTCGATCAGCCAACTGGGCGATGGTCGAGGCTGTCACCGCGTCGGACAACACAAGGTCGTCGGGCCCCACCAAGGCGGTGAGGCTTGCCGCCCGGGTCTCCCGAAGCTCGCTGACCACGCGCGTTTGCCGCGTTTCAAGAGCGGCCCGAACCGTGGTGAGGACGACGAGCGTCGTCGCGTCCGCCTGGGAGGGTTGAAGCAGAGCGCGGTACGGCACGATGGCGACGGCATCCGGGCCGATGGCGGCGAGCTCCGCTGACGCCCGGGAGAGAAGCTCGGGCGCCGACTCGAACAGATCACTGTCGTCGACCGCCTCGCAGGCAGCCAACGATGCCGCCTCGCCCTCACTGAGCGAGCTCGTGTCCGCCCATACCGTCACTGAGGAATCAGGTCCGAGGAATCCGCGCAGGTGCTCGACCGCACGACGGACGATCGTGTTCCAGCCGATGACCAGAATCCGCTGAGAGGACCACTCCGGCTCAGACGGGAACCCCATCGGTGACTGGACGGTCAGCGCCGAGGTCGCCTCAAACACCAGGTCTCGACGCTGTTGATCCACGACGACCACAGCATCACCAGAAAGCACCTCCATGTCGGGCCGAGGCAGCACGATGACGCGCCCTTCGCGCTGAATACCCACCGGAGAAGCGCTGAGAGTCCCCCACACAAGTTCCCCGAAGGTGCGGCCGACGAATGCCGCGGAGACGGGGTGGTCGTAGAACTCACAGCCCCGGTAGGACGTGAGCTGATCGATCACCTGGCCCATCCCCTGGTCTCTCATGGCCTGCGCCATGACGAGGGCCAGAAGCTCGTTGCTGTCCACCGTCACGAGGCGCCGGTCGAACACATCGGCAAGTGAGCGGGTCACTGCCTGCCCGCACACCTCAGCTATGAGCAGGTGGTCGTGTGAGCGGCCGCTGGCCGTCACCGTCGCAAAAACGGATTTGACGACTGCGGCATCGTCGCGATCCTGTGGCTCACCGAACACCACGATGCGTGATACGTCGGCGATTCTGATGAGCTCCAGATCGCGCGGATCCGAGCGGTCCGCCGTGCGGCAGTCGACCCGCAGACGGCCCCCGAGATCACCGCACTCCCGCCGTATCTGGGCTTCCATCCAGGCGCGTGGATGGGCGCTCAACACCGCCGCGTAGCGTCCGTCCGCCGCAACCGAGAACTCCCGCAACAGGGTGAAGAGCTGATCCGACCAGCCGAGGATCGCCAGATCGGGGACGTCGCGCAAGGGCGGGGAGCCGTTGCGGACTCGGTCGATGCTGTCCTGCAGGGCGGTGACGACCAGGCCGATGACGAGCGAGACGAAGACGATCCCTACCAGCACCATCACCAGGCTTATGAGCCGAAGGACCCACGCCCCAGACTGAGTCACCCCGGGCCCGCCCAGCAGAATGGCGAAATCACTCCAGGACGAGTTCGCGATGCTGCCCGAACTGACCCACGTCGTGAGAAGGCCCGCACCCGCGCTTGTGATCAACACGAGCAAGCACGCCGCGACGATCACAGCGCCCGAGCCTTTGGAGACGAACCTGTCGACCGCCCACCGGGCGTGGGTAGCAAGTGACTCCACTGGGCGCCCACCCCGTGCTTTCCGTGCCCTGCCCCCCACGAACGACCTCGTCAGGGACCCGTTGGCGTGAGTACAGCCGATTTCATGCGGCCTCAACCGGTTTTGGGGGCATTCGACTCGTGCATCGGGTGGTGGCCAACGCGTTGCGCTTCAGGGCATCAGTGAAGTACACCATCCACTCCTTAGGGGTGGTCCGGTCCCGAGTCGGATCGGACGCCAGTGCCTTGCGGAGCAAATACCGGCCTCGTGGGTCAAGAGACTGATCGGCCCAGGCAGGATCCCGGTTCTGAGAGCTGAGTTCCCGAGGCGCCAGCACGCGAAGGATGAACAGCCCCAGCTTGTACGCATCGGTCCGGGCCGACTGCACCTTGGCCCCTTCGGGAGGGATCCAATCTGGCGTATGAAGTTGGGGCACGACTGGCGCTTGGCCCTTCAGGCGAAATGCGTCACAGTCGACGAGGTACACGGACGGTGTGACGGAGAGGTTGTAGGTGACGTTGTTGAAGGAGATGTCACCCACACAAACATCGCGCCGATGGAGAAACCCGATGGCGAGCGCGAGATCACGGCAGAGGCGATACCGGTCCCCTAACCCAACCGGTGTGAGCCCCACGCGAGTACAGCGCTCTTCGGGCTGGGCCAGATACTGACCGTCTCGGGGAAGGCGCTTGCGCGTCCCGTCAGGTCGTCTGATCTCATGGAAGAAGTCATCGGGGATGAGCGGAATGATGACCCCATCAGTTCCGCCGTCGTCGGCCTCCACCACCCGCAGAGGCCAGTTCGTGAGCACATCGAGGACGGCGCGATCGTAATCAGCCATGCGGTACCGGAATGCGACGATGCCATCGAGCCCCCCGATCGGGATCTTCTTATCTTTGTACTCCTTGAAGACAAATCGACCGTGCTCGTCTGGCACCTCCAACTCAGCGGCCAGGTAAACCCGAGCCTGGCCGCCCTTGCCGATTTGGCTGATTTGTCCGAGTTGCCCGCGGCGCAGGCGCTGAAGCGACGTCATCGGGGCGCCCAGACTCCTACAGCCGTGCGGTCGTCATCAAAGGTCCGTCGAGCAAACCCCACCTGCGCCGCGAACGTCAGCGGGTCCGGCGGCGTGCTCCATAGGGCACCTAGGTGACCACCGACGCATCCATCCCCGCGCCCAAGCGGATCACCAACCCCGTCGGACATCAAGATGAGCGCGGAGCCTCCGGCGAGAGTCACGGGGACGGGGATCGGAGCATCTCGGGGAAGGTACGGTAGGGCGGCCGTGGCACTCGACGCGATGTCCGCGCCATCGTTCTTGACCGGCGTCACGGGGGTCCACCCCGCGTGCTCGCTTAATAGAAACGCGGACGTGTCACCCAGCGCCACGACGGCACCTTCATGCGTACCCGACGTCGTTGGAACAATCCGGATCATGGCGATCGCGAGCGTCGTCGCCATTCGCGCGGCCACCGCTTTGGCGTCGATCGCTTCGGCCGGCGTTCCCTCGGGCGCGAGCACGCGACGACCGTGGGCAACAATGCGCCGGGCCACGTTGCCCAACAGCTCAAGCCAGTCAACATCCGTGGGGTTGTCGGTCGTCCCAAGTGCATCGCGCAGGAACGAGGCTGACGCGCGGCACGCGAGTGTCGCGGCTTGGTGTGACAGGGGACCAGCCGAGACCCCGTCGGCGACGGTCAGAATCAGCCACCCCTCGGTGGCACATATGGCGTAATCATCCTGGCGGGGCGTCTGGGCATGTCGGTGGGCGAACCCGCGACAGCTGGCCGCCCGCACCACCAGATCTCCGGCTATGCCTCCGTCGCACTGGGTGTCGGCAGGATCTGACGGGTCGGCCGAGACCCGCGGCACGACCTCCGTGGCAGCCCTCCCGGGCTCGCCGATGGAATAGGCCCCAACAGGGCTCCCCACGAGTTGGTCTGGCTCCGCGGCCACCGACCCGTCCGTGACCGGCACCGAGGACGCTGGGGCAGGGTCCGGTGGGGTGGGGGGCTCGGGCTCGAGTGGTTCCGCGGAGGCGACCGGCGATGTCCCAGCCGATGAGTCAGGCACCTCTCTGGTACCGGACGCCGAGGACGCCTCCTCAGCGCTCATACGAGCGTCTCGTAGTCGGCTTCGAGAATGTCGTCTCCGAGGTCGCCCGCATCCGGGAGGAGCATTGCCGGTCCGCCCGCTCCCACGCTGGCGCCGGAGAGCATGGTGCTGGCCACCAGAACCTCGACCATCTGCCGCAGGGCATCCCCTGGGTTCGCTCCGTCCTTTGCCATGTAGCACTTGCTCCGGTTCCTGGGGAAAATGAGCTCCTTGAGCGTCCCCAGCGCGGCGCCAACTCCAAAGGGAATGACGTTCGGGTAGTACGGGAATCCGGTCTTAGTCGTCTTGTCGTAGCTCGTCAGCTCGGCAAAGGCCCGCTGCCATTCGCCATCAGGATCGGTCGGGTCGCCGTCGCTGATGAAGAAGACTGCAGGCCGGTGCACATCAAACCCGTCGGCCTTGAGTTGCCTGACGTCCCGATCAATCTCGGTGCGGAGCGTCTGAAATGCCGCGACATAGGAAGTGCCGCCACGGGCGGAAAACTGGACGTCGTCGTTCTGCATGCTCAGGTCCCCGAGCGGGAAGAGGACCTGCGCCTCGTCGGAAAAGTCGATCACGCTGAAGCGCACCTTGTCGGCGATCACCGGGTGCTCGGCGAGCGCGTTCCGCAGCTCCCTGGTGATCCCATTCGCCGCATCGATTTTGCCGTCCTGCGTCATCGAGTACGAGACATCGACCACCAGGTAGAACGGTAGGATCTTCGCTTTGCCCTGCTGATCAGCCATGAACGCCCCCACGGGTCGGTTGTCTCCTGAGTTGATTGCCCTTATATCGCATCGATGACCGTTGCGCGCGAGGAGCGGGCAGCGCGGCGCACCGAGGCCCAGGCCGCCCATGCCTGTGCTGGCGGGCGGTGGCCCGGATCGCTGCACAGGGATCGCTCCAGGAGCGTCCGAGCCGTGCTGTCGAGGGCCGCGATCACCTCGTCTGAGCTTCGGATCTGGAAGCTGCGCCCCAGGGTGCGGACGACAAAGAGTGCGAGCTTGTAGATGTCGGATGACGCGGCCGGAACCGCGAGGGCGGGATCGTCCCAGTCAACGGTCACCGCCGGTGGATGTGGAGAGCCGACCCCGCCAAGGATCATCGAGTCACAGTCGACCAGAACGATACGACTGTCGAGCTCCGACCACAGAACGTTCCGGGTGGAGAGATCACCCACGACGATCTGGCGGTCATGCAGAAAAGCGATGAGATCGACCAGACGCCAGATCAGCTCAAGCCGTTGCGCGTCCGAGGGCTCTCCGATCCCGAGGCGCGCCGCTCGTGGCGAGTTCACCATCAGGTATTGGGCCTCGCGCACCACTGAACGGCTGCCCCCGGAGGGTGTTCTGACTGATGCCTCGAAATCCGAGGACACTCGGTACATCAAGAATCCGAGCGGGCCCGTCTCTCCCCCGACCACGGCGAGAGGCCACGTCAACTCACGGTCGACGCGCCGCCGATCGCCTTGCTTGAGCGAGCGCCTCCACTCCACCAACGCCCGGAGCGCGGCCCAATCGACGGCAGCCGGGTCATGAAAGCGCTTGAACACCAACGGCCGGTCACCAAGCCCAGGGCGCGGGCGGACCTCCCGAATGACGCCCAACCCTCCGCGGGCAAGTTCGCGGGTGAGTCCGATCGTGCTGAGCGACACCTCCCCCGGCAGCGGAGCCTCCAGCTCACTCACAGCAGATCCCGATCGTCAACGGCAGCCAGGCCGCTCGAGGTCGCGTCCGGCAGGGAGAACACCCCGGCGGTGCCGGACGCCACCACGCTCTCAACCAAGACAGCGCCGAACGCAGCGATGGCGGCCGGTGCGCTGAGGGCGTCCGTGGCCGTGTAGGCGGCCACCGTCGCCACCTCGGCCAGCACCCGACGCGGAGCGTCTCCAAAGCCAAAGGCGACGATGTTGGGACGGTGCGGAAAGTCGAGGTCCACCAGGCTGCCATGCGCCGCTTTCCACTGCGGCTGCGGATCGCTCGGCTGCCCGTCCGTGAGAAAGAACACCGTGGGGCGAAAGACTCGGTAATCATCCGCAACGAGTTGCGAGACGTCCTTCTCAATAATCGAACGCATGAGAAGAAACGCTGGCGCATAGTTGGTGAGGCCCCGCGGGCCTAAGGGCGGCACGTCCTCCAACAGGCCGACGTCACACAGCGGCAGCACGACCTCAGCGACGGTGGAGAACGCGAGCACCCCAAAGCGAATACGGTCCGCAATGACCGGATGGACGGCCGCAGCGTCGCAGGTGGCTCGCACCGCGTCGTTCAGCGCTTCGATGCGCCCGTCGCGCCGCATCGAGGCGGACACGTCGCAGAGGGCGTAGAACGGAAGCAGCGTCGCTCGCTGACTCATTGCCCGTAGTAGAAGTCGACGAGGATCGGCTTGGGTGTGATGCCCAACTCCTGCGCCTTGACGTGCACGATCCCGGGCCTCCGGCCAAACGGAGGCTGCATGATCTCTCGATCTCTGAGCACCGGCACCGTCTCGGTTCCGTAGGTGTGCTGTATGCCTCGATAACCGAAGCCACCCTGTCCGCCCATCGTAAGTCCCATCGTGCGTTCGTATCGGTCTCCGAGGCGCTTCCGGAACTCCGCTGCGCTGAGCGGACTCGCTCCGGGCAGAATCGCGAACGTGGCGGCGTTCGAGAGGATTGACGAGCGGTCGTTTTCGTCCCGGAGTTTCGACACGTCTTGGAGAGCCACGACAACTCCGACTCCTGCGGAGCGCGAGACCTCCATCAGCTGCGCGATGTCCACTCGGTTGACCACCTGAGCCGCCTCGTCAATCACGAGAAGCACGGGCCGTCGCGTCTCGCCGAATCGCTCGTACAGACGCTGAGCGAGCTGGCTCAGGAACAGGCTGGAGAGCGTCGCCGCCACCTCCCCACTCTTGAGCGGAGCCACCACAATGAGACAGTTATGCTCGTCAAGCGTCGCGTCGAGGTCGAGGTTGCGGTGGGAGCGGGCGGTGCGGGTCACGGCACTGACATTCGGGGTATCCAGCGCGGCCAGGGCTGTCACCACACCGCTGATGACCTTCGCGTAGTCTGAGCCGGTTTGACGCAGCGCCGCCATCAGATCCGCAGCGCCCGGAGCGCGCGAGTTCTGCGCCACAAGGTGATCTAGCTGCTGGTCATCCTCGAGCATGCTGAGGAGCTCGGCCGCCGTTCGGACATGCGGCGCCACAGCGCGTGAGAAGCTGAGGAGGCCTCGCAAGGTCCGGTAGTCACGTTGATAGAAATACGGATCAACGGTCGTCTTCTCCGGCTTGCGTCCGATGATAGCGGTGATTGCGGCATCCAGACGGGCGTCGTCGTGAAGCTCACGTAACCATTCCCAGCCGACCGACCGTGCCGGCCTTGTGAAGTCCCAGCTACGCAGGCGTGCACCAAGCGGCGGAGCACCGCGCTGCTGTTTGTACTGGAGGAAGTCCTCCCGAAGGTCACCCTTCACGTCGACGGAGATCACCGACCAGCCAGCCGCGAGAGCCGCGTACATCCAGGGGAGGATGATGCTGCTCGTCTTTCCCGACCCCGCTGGCCCCACAACGACGGCGTGTCGGTTCAGCAGAGGCGAAGGAAGGCCGACGAGATCCCTGAATGTCCCACGGCCGAGATCTGCGAACGCGCCGAGCGGGAAGTCGCCCTGACGGAGGTTCTTAACCTCCTGCCACGTCGCGACACCGCGATAGTCGAGGTAGTCGGTCGACGCATTCGGGGGAGGCGTCGGATCCCCAGGCGCGAGGTATCCTCGCCGCGCTCCGCGCCCCGCCGAGTGCATCATGACCGCAGTGCCCGCGCTCTGCCCCATTCGGGCACCCGCCCGAGCGCTCACCCCGATCGCCTTCCCCACAGCCCTGTAGTACCCCCACCCCATCACCGGCTCCGCTCTGGAAGGCGGGCCTGCGCCGCGAGCTGAGTGGGCGTCTCACGGGGCTGGGCGAGCATCCCGGTGGGCCCGCAGGCCTCGCGCGGAAGGGGCGCTGCTTCACGCACCCGTGACCCCACTCGGTCGAGCTTCCACCTCAGTTCCGGGCCGCACAGGCGATCGACATCCTCATGGCAGCGGCTCTGGAACTCGCTCAATCGCCTTGCGTCGGTGTGGGACACCCATACCGGTACCGGGTCGGTTCCGCGCTCGACGAGGTATGCCGCCCGATGCCGGCCTCCCCATACCTCGACACGGCCGTCGTCCCGGAGGTCCCCCTTGATGCCATCAGCGGGATCCAGAAAGCAGCGATCGTATGCCTCCACAACCCCACACTGCTGCCTTGTCAGTTGACTCGCCGGCGTCGCCCGCCAGCGAGCGAGGTCAGCTATCGGGGTCTGATACAGCCGGTCAAGATCGGCCGCCCATGACCGCATATCGGCGGCGGTGTAGGACTTTGGGTAGCCCGGCCGTATGGGTTCGGTACCGCTCAGAACCGAGGCGGGACGGGGGATGAGAACCAACGTCTTTGCCATGGCGAAACAGCTATAGGAGGTAGGCGTATTTGCGAGCCTCGGCGTCGAGCGCATCACGGCAGGTATCAACTTCCTGCCCAGCCGCATGTTCGAGATCCCTGCACATACCCTCGAGGCGCGCGGCCTCGTCGTCATCCACAAACGGGATGATCTTCGTCCGCACACGTTCGATGGAGTCACGCGATTTACTGTCCAGTGACGCCACGGCGTCGGAGTGGGCCGCCTTGGTGCCTCCGGCCAGACGCCCGCCGTCAATCGTCTCGCGGACCGACTTCGCGACAGTGACGAGCGCTGCTTTGTCCTGGCTAACGCCAAACGACAGATCTTCATGCAGCATCTGGTCGCCCGTGGCGTCATTCGTCACGTTTACGTGAAGAATCCCATCGACGTCATATTCGTAGCTGATGGTGAACGCGTTCTGCTGTGGCGACTGGTCGGGGTCGACATCGACCTCCCATTCTTTGAGCACGACGTTGTCTGGATCGTCCAGAGGCACGTCTGGGTCGCCCTCGATCACCTGTACGAGCACGGTCTTCTGGCCAGGATTCACTGGCTGGTAGCCACCCGCCGCCCTCGCGGGCAACTGATGGTTCCGGCCAATGAGAACACTGAAATGCGGCTGACCAACGTCATTGAGTGAGATGGTGCCGAGTGCGTGCTCGGTCGCGACGAAGAAGTCAGCGTCCAACTCTCCGGCGAGAATCGCGGCGGCGGTTGCGGCTCCTTGCGCCACGGCGGTCATCGGGTCGACCCCCGCGACGGGCTCCTTGCCGAGGATCTCGCTCACAAACGTCCGCACCGCGGGAATCTTGGAACTTCCGCCAACCAGTACGACTTGGTCGATCCCACTTGCGTCGATGCCAAGGTCGCGCAGGCACTGGTCGATGGGCATGCGGGTCTCCTCGATCTTGGGCCTGATGGCTGACTCCAAGAGCTCGCGGGTGATGGTGAACGACTGTCCGGGGCCGGGGGTTTCGATCGTCGCCTCGAGCTGGGTCGAAAGCAGCACCTTCGCGTACTCGATGTCGAGCTTGAACGCAGCGCGCTGCCTGTCCGTCCAGGCCTCGTGGCCCGGGATCCGGGCTTGGACCGCAGAGCCGAGGAGATTGTCGAGGTCAAGCCCGCCGGATCGCTGGATTCCTTTGGAGGCGCGCTCGATGAACACGCCGGCGACTGTTTCCAACACGGTGACGTCCAATGTCCCACCACCCCAGTCGAAAACAAGGATGGTCTGATCGACATTCGCCGACAGGGAATGAGCCATCGCCGCCGCCGTCGGTTCGTTGAGCAGCGCAACGACTTCGATACCAGCCAGTCCTGCGCAGAGCTTCGTTCTGAGGCGAGCGAGGCCCCGACTGTTCGCAGGCACCGTCACGACTGCGCGGTCGAACATGACGCCGGTTTCTTCAGCCCCGTTCTTCAGGCGCGCGAACAGCAGGGCCGCGGCGGTCTCGACCGAGTATTCAAAGTCCCCGATGCGCACGATGTCTTCGGTAGCGAAGAGCCGTTTGACGGCCTCCAGCTTGTTGTCCGCCTGCTGCTTGGCGGCCCAGCCATAGGTGGCTTCTTCGGCCGTTCCGACTCCCAGGACCGAAGGAAGCACTCGATCGAACCCGAGGTTGGCCCAAGCGAGCGGGGGACCGTCGATCGGCAGCACCTCAATGGAACCAGCGGCGTGCTGGGCGACAACTGAATTGGTGGTGCCAAAGTCGATACCGATGGAAGTCACTTGGGCTGCTCCTGGTCACGCGGGGAGGTAGTCTCGGGCTCAGTCTCGATGGGAGACGCACTCTCCGGGTCCGCGGAGCCACCGCGATCAACCGACAGCGACACCGCTTCGTGCGCCGCCGGCTCCGGAGTCATGCTGGGAGGTGAGTCGCGGCCGGACCCGTGTGCGCCGCGAACCACTGCAGGGGCGTCGAGCGGCAGGCCCTGTCCGGGTGTGAGGTCCTCCGTCACCACCGCCACCTCTGGCATGGACGATGCAACCCCTGCAGGCAGCCGCTCCGCGATGCCACTCTGAATCACTCGTCCTGTCGCACGGTCCACGTAGGCCGGCCGGACGACTTGGACCTCACCCCCGTCCGCCTCTCCGACGAACTGGAAGGCGTCCTCCAACTGGGGATCAGAGATCACTTCGACTTCCGCCTGTGCGAGCCACTCCCCCACCAGGGCCCTGAGGTGTTCGGTGCTCGCCTCACCACGCACTGCCGTATCGAATCGGGCGAGCTGATGGAGATGGGCACTGCGCTCGGTCACGGCGGCTATGACCTGCTTCCGCAGCCCGTTGTAGGCATCCGCTGCGAGTCCCGTGGCCGGCTCCCGAACCACGGTCACGAGCTCGATCTTCTCGAGCCGTCGATCGAGCTTGTCCACCAATCGCTCCACCGCGGCAAGCTGCGCAAGCAAAACATCGATCTTCCGTGGGCGTGCCATCACAACGTTCTCTCCTGGTAAAGGGGGCCGAGGTCGATTCCTCGGGTGGCGATTTCATCGAGAAGCAGCCGGTCAACTTCCAGCGATGCGCGCCGACGCACCCCGTCGACCGCCTCCTCGTCATGGGCAGTAGCTCGAGGCGCTGGTACCGGCCGAGGTCGGTACAGGCCTTCGCCCGCCGGCTCAAAGACAGTCGGATCCGCAGGCACGCGATACACCGACACCAGGTCGGCCGGCTCCTGCTCCAAGGTTTCGATCTCATGGAGCGCCCAGGTGAGATCCTCGACCGCCCATACGCCGCCTTCGCGTCGTACCCGTCTGGCAGCGCGTGCGAAGGCGTGTCTCGCCTCCTCGGCGGACGCCGCGAAGTCCACGCCGATGATCAGATAAGGATTGCGTTCCACGTTGTCTCCGTTAGCTCAGGATCTCGAGGCATCGGCGCTCAATGTCTTGAGCGCCTGTGACGATCTCCTTGTAGTCAGTCCGAAGCCCGTCATGCTCCACGATGAGCAGCCAAGGTGACGCTGCTTCACGAACCTGCCGAGCGACCGCCAGGGCTTCGCGAGTGCGGGCGAGCGCCTGTTGGTAGGCCGGCGTGCCGGGAGGTTCATAGCGTCCTAGATCCAACGCGCCGTTGTAGAGTTCAACACTGCGGTTGAACTCGCGCTCCAGCGGCAGGTAACGGTTGAGCGCCACACGCCGAGTTGCCAGCTCAGTCAGATCTCTGATCCGTCCCCGGCCGTCTCCAGGGAGATTGGCCGCGGCCGTACGCGCCACGTGGAGCCGCGCCACCAACTCGTCACCGACCGTCGTCCCTTTGTCTGTGAGGTGATACGTCGTCGACGCGATCCCCAGCATATTGAACAGGCAGTTGTCATAGTCATCCGCCAAGACTCCGCGATCCACCATCGCCAGGGCGACGTAACCAAATGTCGAGTCAGGCGCATCCAGATCGTCAAAGAGAGTGTCGATCGCCACTTGCCGTAGGCTGTCGCGCTCATGTAGCAGCCAGGCAGGAGCGTCACCAGCTGCTATCGCCTCTCCCATGACGGCGACTGTCGGAAAGAGGTCGGGTGCGGTCCGGGCGCGATAGAAACGCGCCTCGAGGGTGTCGTTGTGTGGAGAGGCGGCGGTGTTTGACGGATCCGAGAACCACTGGCCATCGTAAAGGGCGAGAACGTGCGCGAAGCGTCGAAAATCATCCAGCGAGATCTGTTCGTTGACCAGTTCGCGGAGCGCGTCCTGGAAGGCATCCGGCAGCGGGCTCTCGTCGGAGTTTCTCCAGAGGGAAGCGTCAGTCGAACGCCAGATGAGAACGGCGCGGTGCGCAGCCGCGACGCGCATCGCAAGGGTCGGCGCCTCGCGAATCAGCGTTCCAAGATGGCGGGCCGCGGATTCTGGCGATAGCCCCTCGGCAACCAAGCTAGCGTTCGCAAGCAGCGATTCAGAGTAAGCGCCCTCCAGAGCCTCAGTGAGCTCCTGCATCGCACTCAGATAGTTGCCCAGATAGAACAGCCCACACGCTTTGAGATTGTGCGCCTCGTCGCGCACTGCCTCGCCCTGCGCAAGGGCGAGGCAGTGCGAAGCGGCGTCAACAGCGCCGCGCCAATCGCCGAGGAACAGTCGCTCACGCGCCTCATGTAGTGAAAGCCATTCGCTGAACGCCGGATGTGTCTCGCGGATGCCGGTCAGCTGGCCGAGCTGTCCAGCGCCCACGGTCGCCACGAGAACTGACCACACGGTCGGGTCCGCGAGTAGACGCTCTGTGACGAGCGCCTCATCGAGTGGGTCCGAGCCTTTGCCCTCGACGAGTCTGATGAGATCCTTTACGGCTTCGCGATCCTGTTCCTCAACGTCGTCCAACAGGTCGTCACGGACGCGGCCCTGGCGGAGATCCAGCAGCGCTCGAAAGTGCCGTATACGGGGAGAGTCTCCGAGTGATTCCAGCTTTTCCAGCGCCCCATAACGGAAAGCTCGGCGGGCTACCTCATCCGCCAGACCGAGCGTTGTGACGTCGGCATCGGACAGGCTTTCTGGCGCGACCCGAGACCTGATGTATCGCTCCCGCCACGTCTCGTCCCCTCGCGACCCGATCCCGTCCCCCAGTAGCACCGACCCGGCATCAATCACGTCATCCAGGATCGCGGGATCCAGCCGTTCCAACTCGGCAGACCCGAGAAGCCCCGGTGCGGCCATTTGGCGGGCAGCCAAGATGCGCAGGCCCTGGGGTAGTGACTCGGCCACCACAGGATCAATGTCACGCTCCTCCAGAACCTCCACAGCGGTTCGTAGGTCGCCCCGTCCGCCGTGTGCGGTCAACCGCTCGACTATGCCCCTCTGACCGGCCCGCACAGTCTCCGGATCGTCGTGTCGAGCACCGGGAAACTCGCTGCGGAGCAACAGTGCGGCCAGAGGTTCGTCCTCCCCATACGCCGCAAGATGGCGCAGGATGGGACTCAGGTCAATGCCGGACGATTTTGCATCTGCCCACACGCGTGCGATCAGATTGAGCTTCTGGCGATAACCGCGCTCGGGCAGCTGAGCCACATGCCGCATGGTCCCAGCATGGTCGCCCTTGCACGCGCACGTGTAGGCGCGTAGCCACGTCACCTCCGCCGCCGACAACGGCAGCCGGTCGAGAAGGTCTTCCCCGCCCATGGAGAGCAGGTCGGCGGCGACCCCTCGGGCTTCGCCGAGATCTGACAGGTCATCCAGCGCTCGCCCGATCAGGCCTGCGGGTTCCCAGCCTGGCTTGATCTGCGCACTCGCACTCGCCACAGCCAGACGCAGCAGGCGTCCACGACGGGTGCGGGGCTCGACGGCCGGACCGTCACGGAGGGACAGCTGCTCCAGGGGAGGAAGTTCCGCGACCGGGACGTTCACCGCCTCGCCGGTGGTGAGCAGAAGATGTGCGGTGTCCTCACCGTCGTCGAGCCGGACCGCCAGCCGCTTCCGCAGACCGCGGCGCAGCTCGTAGACGGCCCCCACCGTGCCGGGGGGGTCAGCGGCGGCCCCGACGGTTGCCGCACCACACGCGTCACAGCGACCCACAGACGGCTCGAGATCTGCCCCGCATGCTCGACAGAAGTCTCCGGCCGCCACGAGCGATGGCACGGTCGAAGTCACTGGCGCGTCGCGTCCACCGGCGCTGTCGACCTCCTCAAAACCCGCCTGTTCCCCCATGGCCTTCTCCCTGACCTCGGTTAGTGAGCCACCGGTCGTTCGGGGAGCCTACACACTCTTACCACAATCGCAAACCCAGTGGTCTGGCCCACCCGTCCAAGTGGAATTGGGGCCTGCGCTGGCCAGCGCAGGCCCGTCCCTATCGCGTTAGAAGGTGTCGCCTCCGGTGAGTTCCTTCTCGAGCGCGTCGCCGAAGTTCACAGCAACATGCAGCGGCGTCTCGAACTCGTTCGGGTCGAGATTGCCAAGAGGAAATGTGTGCCTCCAGACCACGATGTCGTCGAGAATCGCAAGTGCACCAGCGATCATGTGGTTGTTGCGCTTCAGAAGATCCGTCGGGTCCGTCTCACTCACCTTGGCTACGCCAGTGGTGACCTCAGCCCACGGCTCGCCACCGAGCTCGCCGACCAATCGAACGAGGACGACCTGCGAGCGGCCCCCGTCGGTGTTCCAGACGAGTGTGATCGAATTTCCCTCGTCCTTCGCAACCTTGTAGTTCGATCCGATGTAGGCCTTCAAATTCTCCCAAGTTGCCATCTTCCCTACCCCTTTCCGGGCACGTGGTTATCTCGATCCGGTCAAGTCGGCGGATGCCCGCCGAACGCGCTCAACTGCTGATGACCGCCAACCCGCCGAGCGACGCGCGAGGACCCTACCAGCCACGCGCAACCCAGACAACCGGAAATCCGGAGCGTGCGCGCACGAGGCACGAGTCCATTCCTCGCCGGCATCCGCCTACCCTCAGTGCGCCCCTTCGCGCGGTGTGTCCCAAACCGGTCCGGCTCACCGCGAGAGGCTGGCGATCTCTCCGTTCTCGCTTCGTCCCGCGGTCCGCGGCGCTAGGTGCACCACGCGCCACGCGCCACGACGAGGGCACCACAACTCCTCTCCGCGGTTCGCGACAGGACCGAGCGTTGCGACATCCCGGGCCATCTCCTGGCACGGCCAGCCCACTCGGGCACCACGCGCGGACCGTCAGTGGACTCGAGCCACGGCCCAATTGAGACGGGGCGCGACGGTTAGAGTCGACCGTGTATCACCGAGCACTGCGGTGAGCCGATCATAACCGCGTCTCCCGGCTGCGCGGCGGTTGCCAGGTGTCCTCAAAGGAGGCGCCGAGTCGTGGGTTGCGCCGCTTCAGAGCACGGATCTCGCGCTGACAGTTCTCGATGGTCTTCAGCGCAAACCGCTTGTCCTGAGTCGCTGTAGACCGCTCGAACTTCGAGATGTGTTCGCGGATCGCTCGACGCTGTCCGTCGAGCTTGGCTTTCTCGTCAGACATTGACCCACGCGGCTCGTGCCTGCCGAACTCGAGCCATGCCCTGGCGCGGTGAACTCGTCACTGCCGGTTTAGGCCGAAGTTCCCCCCTGTGAGCTAGCGGAATCCGCTGTATCCGCAGGGTTTGCGGGCGGTTCGGGGTGGTCGGGTCGTGTCTACCGATCGCCCGTGACAGGGGCGGTCTGGGCGAGTTCGAGCGCTTGAGCCTGGAG
>DAIDJO010000101.1 GCA_027451345.1 Solirubrobacterales bacterium | reverse complement strand
CCGCCACCTGATCCCGAACGCGATGTCGGTGACGATCGTCAACGTCACGTTCCTGATCGCCGACTCGATCCTGTTCCTGGCCCTGCTCGGCTTCCTCGGCTTCGGCCTGCAGTATCCGAGCACGTCCTGGGGCGACATGCTCGGCAACGCCCAGCAGTACGTCGAGAACGGTCAGTGGTGGCTCGTCTTCCCCGTCGGTGGTCTGCTCGTCGTCGTCGTGCTCTGCTTCAACCTGATCGGCGACGCGCTGCGCGACGCCGTCGACGTCCGGCTGCGCCGGCGCTGATCGAGGAGACGTTCATGGCCCCGCTCGCCCTCAAGGTCCACGACCTCACCACGGAGATCCGCCTCTCTCGCGCGACCGTGCACGCCGTCGGCAACGTCAGCCTGGAGATCGCGCAGGGCGAGACGCTCGGCCTCGTCGGCGAGTCCGGCAGCGGCAAGTCGATGCTCGGCCTCTCCGTCCTCGGCCTGCTGCCGAACGGGGGGCACATCACCGGCGGCTCGATCAAGCTCTACGACCGGGAGCTCGTCGGGATGAAGGAGCGCGAGCTGCGCGGGATCCGCGGCAATGACGTCGCCATGATCTTCCAGGACTCGCTCTCGTCGCTGAACCCGACGAAGACCGTCGGCGAGCAGGTCGCCGAGCCGGTCCGCCTGCACCGCGGGGCGAGCCGCAAGGAGGCGCTCGACCGCGCCCACGAGGTGCTCGAGCTCGTCGGCCTGCCCCGCCCCAAGGAGCGGCTCGGGGACTATCCCCACCAGCTCTCCGGCGGTCTGCGCCAGCGCGTCATGATCGCCATCGCGCTCTCCTGCGAGCCGAAGGTGCTGCTCGCCGACGAGCCGACCACCGCGCTCGACGTGACGATTCAGGCGCAGATCCTCAAGGTGCTCGACGACCTCGAGCAGCGGCTCGGCATGGCCACGCTGCTCGTCACCCACGACATGGGCGTCGTCGCCGGCCGCTCCCGGCGCATCAACGTCATGTACGCCGGGCGCATCGTCGAGCAGGCCACGAGCGAGACGCTCTTCACGTCGATGCGCCACCCGTACACGCAGGCGCTGCTCGGCTCGATCCCGCGGCTCGAATCCGACGCGAGCAAGCCGCTGCTCTCGATCCCCGGCCTGCCGCCGGACCTGACCAATCCGCCCACGGGCTGCCGGTTCGCGAGCCGCTGCCAGTTCGCCACCGAGCAGTGCCTGGCGCAGGAGCCGCCGCTTGAGGGTGACGCCGAGCATCGGTTCGCCTGCTGGCATCCGGTCGACGGCCCGGCCGTCGTGACGGCGCCGCTGATCCCCACCCGTTCGGTGACGGAGCCCGTCGCATCCGCCGCGCGGAACAACGGCGCATCCGCCGCCACGGTCTCGGTCGTGTCCGAGCCGTCCCGCGACGCGTCCGGCTCGGCCGGTCTCCCGGCTCCGGCGACCGATCGCCCGCTGCTCGAGGTGATCGGCGCGGTGCGCGAGTACCCGGTCACCGCCGGTGCGCTCCTGCGACGCAGGGTCAACTCGGTCAAGGCGGTCTCGAACGTCGACCTGTACGTCAACCCCGGCGAATCGCTCGGCCTCGTCGGCGAGTCGGGGTGTGGCAAGACCTCGCTCGGCAAGCTGATCGTCGGGATCGAGGTCCCGGACGCCGGCCAGATCAAGGTCGGCGGCCAGGAGATCTTCAAGAAGCGAGGCACCGATCTGCGCGTCGCGCGTCGCGCCGTGCAGATGATGTTCCAGGACCCGTACGGCTCGCTCGACCCGCGGATGCGCGTCCGGGCCATCCTGCGGGAGCCGCTGGAGATCCAGGGGGTCGGCAGCAGCCGCGAGCAGGACGAGCGCGTCCGCAGCCTGCTCGCCGAGGTTGGCCTCCCGCTCAACGCCCTCGAGCGCTACCCGCACGAGTTCTCGGGCGGTCAGCGCCAGCGGGTCGCCCTGGCCCGTGCGCTGATGCTCGAGCCGAAGATCATGGTGGCCGACGAGCCGGTGAGCGCGCTCGACGTCTCGATCCGCTCGCAGGTGCTCAACCTGATGAAGCGGCTGCAGGCCGAGCGCGACATGGCCTCGATCGTCATCTCGCACGACCTCGCGGTCGTCAAGTACCTGGCCGACCGCATCGGCGTGATGTACCTCGGCAAGCTCGTCGAGCTCGGCACCGGCGACGACATCTACCGCAGTCCGGCTCACCCCTACACGCAGGCGCTGATCAAGACGATCCCGGTTCCGGACCCGGCGATCGAGAAGGCCAAGGCCGACGTGGGCATCCGCGGCGAGCTGCCGAGCCCGATCGATCCTCCGTCCGGCTGCCGCTTCCGCACGCGCTGCCCGCTCGCGCAGGAGATCTGCGCGCAGGTCGAGCCGCCGATGCGCCGCTTCGGGCCCAGCCACCAAGCCGCCTGCCATTTCCCGCTGCAGACGCCGGAGCCGGAGGGAGCCGTCCCGTCCGCCGCCTCGGCGACGGCGTAGCGAGCCGCTGAAGGCCCCGCCCGTTCAGACTCGGGAATGCGGCCCCTCGGCGCCGGTCGCCGGTCGGGCCAGGGCGCGGATCGCCTCACGCAGCGCGCGCGGATCCTCGACGACGGCGTCCGCGCCCGTCAGCTGCTCCGGTCCGAACGGGCCGGTCGTCACGGCGATGCAGGCGACACCGTCCGCGCGGGCACAGGCGATGTCCCGGGGCGTGTCGCCGATCACGACGGTCCGCTCCCGCGGCCAGGATGACCCGAGTCCCGCCGCCGCCCCGGCCCGGCGGCGTGCGATCGGCGGCAGCATCGTCCGATCCTCCGAGTCCGAGCCGAACCCACCCTGGTTCTGGGCAAACCACCGGCCGATCCCGCCCGCCCGCAGCTTGATCCGGGCGACGGTCTCGTAGTTGCCGGTCACGAGCGAGAGCGCCATGCCGTCGTCGCGGCTCAGCTCGTCGAGGAGCTCCGGGATTCCCGGCACTACCATCGAGGAGAGGTCGGCAGGGCAGGCGCTCGCGTACAGGCGGCAGCACTCCTCGCGGACCGCCTCGGCGCGCGCGTCGATGCGCTGCGCGGAGATTCCCGCCTCGAGCAGGTAGAGGCGGGCGATCTCCCCGTCGGTGCGACCCGCCGCCGAGACCGACAACTTCATCCCCTCGACGTCGACGCCGTGCACGGTCCGCAGGGCCTGGCGCAGGGCCTCGGCGTGGGCACCGGACGCCCGCTGCATCAGGGTGCCGTCGATGTCAAACAGGAGCAGCATCGGCTGTGTCAAAAAGTAGCCCCCTTGAGTACAGTTGCAACGTCGAGACCGGTGCGACCGACTGGCCGCGCCGGTCGCTCCGTCGGCGTCCGGCCACGGCACACCGCCCATGAGCAGCACTCCTCTCGAGCCACGGGTCGTCCGTCGCGCCCCGGCGACCCTCCTCGCCTCCCGCCTTCAGCCGTCCCGTGACTGGCTGTGGGGGATCCCGGCCGTGCTCGGGGGCCTCTACCTGATCGCCATCCTCACGCACCTGCGGACGATCCTCGACAGCGTCTGGCTGAGCAGCGACAGCGACATCGACGCCGTGCTCGCTCACCTGAGCCTGCACGCCCCGGCCGGCACCGTGTTCACCACGGGCGACTACCCGCACTACGAGACGATCGCGTTCGCGCTGCTGACCCGCTCCTGGCCGATGTACCGGGAGCTCTGGGTCCTCGCCCCGCCGTTCTTCGCGGCCGTGGGTCTCGCCGCCGTCCTGTGGTCGACGCGGCGCTCGTTCGGACGCTGGCCGGCAGCGGTCGTCGGCGCGGCGCTCGTCTGCTTCGGCGGTGGCGGTGTCGCCATGCGTCTGGCGGGCGGCCTGGCCACGGTGTTCGCGTTCGACGCCCATGCCAACACGCTCATCACGGCCACGGTCGTCGGCGCGGCGCTCGTCTGGACGGTGCCGCGGGTGGCGGAGCTCTCGGCGCGCCGCCTCGCGCTGGTCGCCGGGGGCATCGGGGTCCTCGGGGGCCTGCCGCTGGCCGGTGACACCCTGTACCTCGCCTGGGGCGTCGCGCCCCTGATCGTCGTGTGCGGCCTGGCCGCCTGGCGGGGGCCCGTGGACGGAGCGGCTCGCGTGGTGGCGTTCGGGCTCGGGGCGCTCGCCGTCACGCTCGTCACGGCGTTCCTCTTCGCCGCGCTCATGCGGTCGCAGGGCATCCGCGGCTTCGGCCCGTCCTTTCACGCGTACCTGCGGTTCACCACCCCGGCGGGCCTGCTTCAGAACCTCGGCACGCTGGTGCGGGCCCTGCCCTCGCTGACGGCCGGCAGCTTCTACGGGCACGCCGTCAGCTGGCGCTCGGCGCTTGAGCTGCTGAGCGCATCGCTGCTGTTCGCCGCGCTCGGGGCGGGCGTGTGGTCGGTCCGGCGGCGGGTGGCCAACGCGCTGCCCCGCGCCGCCGGCGGAGGCGACGTCGTCGGTGCGCGCTTCGTCCACACGGCGTTCTGGATCACCGTCCTCGCCGCCGGCGTCACGGTGTTCCTGGTCGGCTCGCCGAACCCCGCGACCACCGACGGCCGCTACCTGCTCGGGCCCTACGTGGCGATCGCGGCGCTGCTGCCGCTGCTGCTCGAGCGCGGGTTCGGCTGGAGGCTCGTGGTCAGCGCGGGTGTCTCCCTCTTCGTCCTCAGCGCCCTGCTGCAGTTCAACAGCGGCGTCCGGGCGATGTCGGCCCGCTATCAGACGGTCGGCACCGCGCGGGCGGTGGCGGCGTTTGCCCGCCGGGAGCACGTCGCGGTCGCCTACGGGTACTACTGGAACTCGATCGACCTCACGTGGGAGTCGGACTTCAGAGTGGCCGTCTACCCGGTGCAGCGCTGCAAGCATCTCCACCGCCGCCTCTGCACCTTCACCGAGATCTCGATGTCCAACTGGGATCGGCCCCACGGCAACGTCCGCAGCATGGTCGTCATCAACCCCCACGCGCGGCAGGTGCGCCGGATCCAGAAGAGCTTCGGCCCGCCCCTCGCCGTCGGGCGCGCCGGCCCGCTGTGGCTCTACGTGTACCCGTACGACATCGCCAAGAAGCTCGGGCAGGAGCGCGGGCTCACGCTGTGACCGGCGCCAATCGGGGCTTCGGTCTGTCAAGCTCCCGAGCGTGAACACCTCGATGATCGATGTCGAGACCCCCGACGGGGTCGCCGACTGCTACCTCACCCGACCGGATGACGACGCCCCGCACCCCGGGGTGCTCTTCGTCATCGACGCCATCGGCCTGCGACAGCAGACGAAGGCCATGGCCGACCGTATCGCCGCGCAGGGCTACGTCGTGCTCGCCCCGAACATCTTCTACCGCGGCGGGCGCGCGCCGCTGTGGCCCGACGTCAACCTGGCCGACCCCGAGGCCCGCGCGGAGTTCATGACCACGCTGCAACCGCTGGCCGCCGCGCTCACCCCGCAGGCCGTCGCCTCCGACGGCGGCGCCTACCTGCGCGCCCTGGCCGACCGCGCCGAGGGCCCGGTCGGCATCACCGGGTATTGCATGGGGGGCCGGCACGGCTGGGAGATCGCCGCCGCGCACCCGGATCGCGTCGCGGCGCTCGGCGGGTTCCACACCGGCGGGATGGTCACCGACGCCCCGGACAGCCCGCACCTGCGGGCGCCGAACGTGACGGCCACCGTCTACTGGGGCCACGCCGACAACGACCAGAGCATGTCACCGGAGGCGATCTCGCAGCTCGACGCCGCGATGGACGCCGCCGGCATCGCCCACACGACCGAGGTCTACGAGGGCGCGGCCCACGGGTACACCATGGCCGACCAGGGTGCCTACAACCAGGCGGCCGCCGAACGGCACTACGCGGCCCTCTTCGACCTGTTCAGCCGCACGCTCTGAGCGATGCGGGGAGGCGGCACATCATGTGCCGCCTCCCCGCATCGACCGGTCGCGTCTGGCTACGGGCGCGGGAATTGCCCGCCGTAGCAGAGCCCGGCCGTACTGCTCGTCAGGAAGGCGAGGTCCCGGGTCGCGGTCACGGTGACCTCGTAGCCGCCGGGAATCGTCGGCCCGTAGGTGAACGACTGCTCGATCTGGCCGGCGTTGGAGGTGAAGCTCTCCGTGCCGGTGACGTCGCCGTTGAGCGCGGTCGAGGTGATCTGGGTGTAGGCGCCCTGGACCGTGCCGAGGCTGGCGACCGGTGTCAAGACGTAATTGTTGTCGACACCGGTCCACGTGCCGTGCTGGATCTCGTCGACCGTGCCGCCACTCCCGACGCTCATCCTGTCGCTGCTGATCGTCTGCGTCCCGACGAAGTATCCGCAGGCGTCGAGGGTGGTCATGGAACTCGTGTGGTCAGCGACCGGGGCCGCTCCGGCGGCTCCGGTCAGGGCGAGTGGGACGGCGGCCGTCAGGATGAGGACGGCGGTGCCGATGAGTCGGCGCATGGATACCTCCCTGCTGTGGGGTGGTCCGACCGTCCTGTCTCGCCCATGTTCTCCCGCCAACAGAAGAGTGAGGATGGTTATCCCGTAACCTAACCGCTGGGGTGAGCGATTGCAACGGCGCAGCGATCGGTCGCCGCGGCGCGGTGACCGCCGCCCCCGGTCTCAGCGCGGGCTGGTGACGATCGCCTTGAGCGTCAGCCAGAGGATCAGGAGGTCGAGGCGCAGGCCCCGGTGCTTGACGTAGTAGAGGTCGCGTTGCAGCTTGGCCCGGGCGCCCTCGAGCGAGCCGGAATAGCCGAGGTTGACCTGCGCCCAGCCCGTGAGGCCGGGGCGAATCGTGTGACGGGCGGCGTAGAAGGGGATCTGCCGTTCGAGCCGCTCGACGATCGGGACCTGCTCCGGGCGGGGCCCGACGAGCGCGAGCTCGCCGCGCAGCACGTTCCAGAGCTGCGGAAGCTCATCCAGGCGGTAGCGGCGCAGCACGCGCCCGAGCGGGGTGATCCGGTGATCCTGGTCGGTGGCCCACTCGCCGAGGTCCTCCGACACGGTCATCGTGCGGAGCTTGAGGAGGGTGAAGTGCGCGCCGTCCTTGCCCACCCGGACCTGGCGGAAGATCGCGGGGCCCGGGCTCGTCAGGCGGATGGCGAGCATCAGCAGCGCGATCGGAAGCGCGGCCACGAGCAGCAGGATCGCGGCCGTCAGCATCACGAGCGCTCGCCTGAGCGTGGACGACAGCCGCCGCTCCTCCCGGCCGGTGCGCTCGAACAAAAACCACGCGGGGGTGAGCTCGGTCAGCGGGACCTTCTTGAACTCCGACTCGTAGTAGCTCAGCAGGTCGCGGACCGGGAGCGCCTTGCGAACCAGAACGGCTGCCGCCGCCACGACCTGCGGCGCCTGCGCCGCTTCGCGGTCCAACACGAGCGCGGTCGCTCGCGATTCCCGGACCGCCTCGGCGAGCGCCTCCGCGCAGAGCGCCGGACTGGCCGGGGTCCAACCCACGAGGCGAGCCTCGTGGGTGCGCGTCAACTCGTGGCGGAGCTCCCGCAGGCGGTCATCGGCACCGACGAAGAAGACGCGACGCAGGGCGAGCCGAAGCCGGATCTCCACATCGCGCACGAGTGCCGCCGCGGCAAGTGTCGGAGTCGCGAGTCCCAACGCGAGCAGGTCGGAGAGCAGCGTCATCCGCATTCCGAGCACGAGGACGGCGCTGGACATCACGGCCACTCCCACCACCGCGCCGGCGGCTGCGGCGAGCAGATGCAGCGGCAGGCGCGCCATCCCGAACGCGCCGTCGACCGATTCGAAGACCAGGCGTGCCGCGAGCATCGCCGGCAGCGCCGGCAGCAGCAGCGCCGGCCAGACGTCGAGACCGAGATTGGCGAGCAGCGGTGGCGCAACAATCGCGAGCGACAGGAGCAGGGTCATCCCAGCGGCCGGAAGTCGGGTGACGGGCCAGCTCGAACGCTGCCGATAGCTGCCCGCATCGAGTCCAGGGTCGGGCTCGGGCTCGGGTGGATCAACCGCCGACAGCCGGCGCGGATCGCGACTCATCTCAGCGCCGCCTTCGCGTCCCGGACGGCCTGCTGCAGCACCGGCTCGCGCGGGTCGAGCCGGAGCGCGTGTTGGTAGGAGAGGAGCGCCGTGCGTTCGTCTCCTGCGCGGGTGGCGATATCCCCCATCAGCGCGGGTGGCACGTAGTTGTCGGGCTCGAGACGTTCCGCGTGCAGCAGCGTGGCGCGTGCCGCCGAGTAGTTGTCGAGCCGCGCGTACGCGCTGGCCACCGCATACTGGGTCTGCATCGACCATGGGTCGAGCTGCTCGGCGGTGCGGAGGCGGTACAGCGCCTGCAGCGGTGTCCGCGAGACGAGCCGCTGCCCGTTGAGGCGATACAGCGTCGCCGCGTACTGTCGCCCGAGGCTCGCGGTCAGCAGGGCGAGGATGCCGAGCACGACAACGAGCGCGAGCTTCCGAGTCGGAGGGTGCGCGTCGGCCGTGCCGACTCGCCGTGAGACCCCTCGATCGGAGACTTCCACGTTCTCAGTCGCAGTCCACCCCGTCCCGGCGTCGTCGCGTGTGCGCACGACCAGGATGGCCGCGGCGAGCATGGCCATGCCCGTCAACCCGGGGATGTTGTAGAGCCAGTCAACGCTCGTCTCCGCCAGCCACGCCGTGAACAGCCCGAGGGCGGCGACGCGGATCTCCGGGTTCGGGCTCCCGGGTCTCTGGCGGCCCCCGAGCACCCCGGCGGCCAGCACTCCACCGCAGAAGAGGATGAGCGCGATCGCGCCCAGCACGCCGAGCTCGGCGAGCGTCTGCATCTCCAGGCTGTGCGGGACCGTCACCGACTGGGGGTTCTGCCGCAGCCGGTAGTAAGCGTCGTCATAGTTGCCCGCACCGACGCCGATGACGGGCGCGGATCGGAACTCGCCCAGCGCGATCCGCCACAGATCGAACCTGAATCCGCTCCCGATCGCGGCAAAGCGGTCGGGAGCGGACTGCTCGGGATTCAGATGGGTGAAGTCATGCCATTGCGTCACGATCGTGTTGCGCGCGGAGAAGCCGACGGCCAGCACGGTGGCCGTGGAGAGCGCGAGCAGCACCCGCCCAGCCGCTCGTCCCATCCGAGCCCGGCGTTCCGGGGCGATCCGTTCCGTCAACCCCGTGAGCATCAGTGACAGGGCCGCGGCGACCAGGCCACCCCCGATCACCCCGAGTCCGGCGGCTCTCAGCACGCCGACCGGTGGCATGTACGCCTGAACCGGCCCGGTCGAGCGGTAGATGTCGAGCGTCCAATGCGCACCACCCGCGGTGGCGAGGACGACGATCGCCAGGTGCAGGGCCCGGCGCGTGCGGCCCGGCGCGGCGATCATCACCATGGTGGTGGCGACGAGGAACGCGGGCACGAGGGCTCTGGCCTGAGTGGTGATGGCGATGCCGGCGATGAGCGCCGCGCCACCCAGGGCGAGCGCGCGCAGGCGATGGCTGCGGGTGAACTCCGCGATCGCCAGCCACGGCCAGATCCCCATGGCCAAGAGCCCGGCCGAGGCGTTCACATAGCCGATCGGCGAATCGAGCCGGCCCAGGAGATACGCGTCACCGCCACCGCCACTGGCGAGCAGGGCGGCGAGGACGAGGCTCGTCACGAGGGCCGGCAGCCCCAGGATCAGCAACACCATCCGAGCCGATCGTCCGGTGCGGATGGCCAGCAGCCCGATGCCGAAGATCACCACGTAGAGGGCGAGCTGGTTCGCGCTCGTCCAGGCCGAGTCGCGAGACTCAGCCCAGAGGATCGAGGCAAAGCTCAATCCCAGGAGGGCGAGGAGCCCGAGCGCGGCGACCAGGCCCAGCCGCGAGAGCCGTGGCCGCACGACGAGGACGAGCACGACGAGAACGACGATCGCGCCCAGGGTCAGCGGGCCCCAGGCAGTGAACGAGTAGTACCCGGAGGCGAGCGGCGAACAGGCCATCGCTGCGGCGACGAGCACCGCGACCAGCATCACGGGGTCGAGGCGCGGACGGGGCCTGGGCTCATCCGGTCGTCTGAGTGTCACCACCTGAGCCGGCGGTCGCTGCGCAGCAACGTCGGTGTCCGAGCGGGCGGTGGTCATGCCGCCGTCACCAGAGCATCAGCTCAGCGTCGAGCGCGGGGCACGCTGGCGACGTTGGATCAGGAACGCGCCGCCACCGCCGAGCCCGAGCACGGCGCCGCCCGCGACGAGCATCAGGAGCCAACCCTGACCGGGGCCCGGATGGAGGATCCTGGTCGCCGCCGGCGCGGTGGTGTGACCGGTCGAGCGGATGGTCGGAGTGGCGGCGGGGGCGGGGCTGGTTCGGGAGGTGTCGCCCCGGTGACGGCCACGGTGGCGCGATCCCGATCCGGCCGTCGGGGATCGCCGGATCGAGGCGGTCGTCACCGTCGAGGTCGACGTGTCCGGCGGAGCGGACGGCGCAGTGTCGACCGGCTCGGCCGGAGCGGGGGCGGGGGGTGGCGCGCTCGTCGTGATCCCCTTCCCGAACAGTGCGCCGGTGGATCCGGTGTCCGCGGGGGCGCCCCGCGCCGTAGCCAGCGGAAGCGCGTATTCCTTGGCCGCCGGGCTGCCCGGATCCACGTGGACTCCCGGGGACAGCGATCCTCCCGCGAGCGCGCTCGCGGGCAGCGCCAGGGTGAGGCTCGCCACCAGCCCTGCGAGCAGCAACGGTCGTGTACGCGGAATGCTCATCCTCCCAGGTCGACTCATCTTAGGACGCCGCCCGCGCCGCGCCGGAGGTCGCCAGCCGCAGCACGTCACGCAGCCGTTCGGAGACCGCCTCCGGCGCGCGGCGGGCGAGATCGTTCCGGGCGGTTGCGGTGAGTCGGCGGCGAGCCCGCTCGTCCTCGAGCAGATGCGCCACCGCGGCGGCGAGCGCCGGCGCCGTCTCGCCCGTGAGCGCGGCGACGCCGGCTGCCGCTGCTGCTCCCGGGGTGGCGACGATGCCGGCACCGGCCGCGGCTGCCTCGAGCAGCTTGTTGGGGACCCCCGTACCGGCGCGCAGCGGAACGATGGCCACCCGTGCCCGGCGCAGCAGCGCGAAGAGGTCGGGCACATCGCTCTGCACCTCCACATCGTGGAGCGCCAGGCGACCCGCTCCGCGGCCGGCAACCACGATTCGAACCTCCGGCCGCAACCGGCGCAGCTCGGCGGCGATCTCGTGCGCCAGCCAGCTCGCGGCGTCCCGGTTCGGTGGGTAGCCCATGTTCCCCGTGAAGATCACGTCGATGTCCCGTCCCACGAGCCCGGAGGGCGCGTCCGCGTCGTCGCTCACCGGCTCGATGACGGCCTGCGGGATCACGACCGGGCGAGGTCGAGTCGGGAGGGCGGGGACGTCGAGTTCCGAGACCGCGATCTGCGCCGCAACCCAGCGGGCGGCGCGGCGCTCATGGCGGCCGAGCATGCGCCCTTCGGCCACGGTCGCCAGGCGCCGGAGCCGATGTCGATCGAGTCTGGCGCGCTGGAGCATGTTGGCGCTGAGGGCGTCGATGTGGTCCAGGATCACCGGGGCCGGCAGGGGCTCGGTGACCACGCGGACGGTCTCGGCGATCACGGCGTCGCTGTGGCCCGCGGCGAGACGGGCCTCGCGCTGAAAGCGCCCCGGAGCCATCCAGCCGACTTGGGCCGGGTACCCCCGCAGGAGGCCCCGGACGGCACCGAGCGCCCGGGAGATCGGACCAACGTCGACGAGTGTCACGTTCGCCAGCCGCTCCACCTCTCGGAGCGCAGCCGGGCTGCGCGGCTTCCCGCCCGTCACCAGCCGCAGCTCGTGCTCGGGGGCCAGCAGCTCGAGCAGCTGTCGCGTACGAAGCTGGTCCCCCCTATAGCTGTACTCGGGAAAGCGCGCGGCGAGGATGAGCAGTCTCACGGGGCCCGCTCGATCGCGTCTCGGTACGCCCGAAGGTATCCCTCCGCGGTCGCCTCCCAGGTGAACGTGCGGACCCGGGCCAGCCCTCGCTCAGCGGCCGCTCTGGCCTGCGCCGGATGCGCGAGCAGGCCTCGCACGGCCGCCACGATCGAGCCCACCACGTCGCTCGCGTCAAGCTGGATGATCGCGTCACCTCCGACCTCGCGGGTCGAACGAGCGATCCCGGAGAGGACCGGGATGCCGGCCGCCATCCCCTCGAGCACGGGAAGCCCGAAGCCCTCGTCCCGCGAGGGGTAGATCAGGGCCAGCGCCCCCGTCAGCAGCGACCATACCTCGGGCCTGGGCAGGTGTCCGTGGATCTCCAGATCCCCACGTTCGAGCTCCCGCCCAAGTGAGTCGAGGAGCCCGGGCGGTGTCCCACCGGCCGCGAGCAGGTGCAGCCGCAGGGGCAGGGACGACAGTTGACGCCACGCCCGAACCACCTCCTCGGTGAGCTTGCGTGGGTCGCGACCCGCGAACGCCACGAGATAGGGAACCGGTGACGCGGGGGCGCCGACACGCGGGGAGAGCGCGACACACGGCTCGACACCGGGTGACACCACACGTGGAGCAGTGGCCCGCGGCAGCCGCGAGCTGACCTGGGCCGCGACCGCCCGGGATGGAACCACGAGCACATCCGCCGTGCCCGCGGCGCGGGGAACCTGAAGCCGTTCATAGCGGTGGCCGGCGATCTGCCGCAGCGACCGGGAGCGCCAGTCGCTCTCCATGAAGATCAGGTCGTGCAGCGTGAGCACGCATGGGACCGGGCCACGGCCTCCCCAGCCGGTGTTGCCCGTGAAATGCACCAGGTCGACGCCCAGCCGTCGGGCCAGCGCGCGACCGAGCGGCCCGTCCAGCAGGGGATAGGGCAGCCGGTCGGCGCGATCCAGGACGGTGACCCCCGCCGGCGCCGACCGCGGGTCGCCACACCAGACGAGCTCGGCCTCGCCGCTCGCGGTCAACGCGCGCGCGAGCTCGACCACGACCGTCGCGATTCCGAGCCCCCGGGAGGCCAGCCTGGCGTCATAGAGCAGGCGCAACGTGCCCTCACCTACCGCGCTCTCACGGCGACCACGTCGAGGTCGGCACCGATGACGACCATCCCGCCGGTCGCCCGGGACACGAGCTCAGCGCCCGCTGCGTGAGCATTCTTGAGCGCCGTGGTCGCCGAGCGCTCACCCGCCCGCTCCGGCCGGCGATTGCGCAGCGGCACCTGCGGAGGCGGCAGCACGGGCCAGTCGATCGGGGCGAGGCCGACCGTCCGCAGTACCCGTCGCAAGCTTCCGCTCGAGTAGTAGACGACGTGGTTGAGCGGACCGAGGACGACGTCACTGACGAACAGTCCGCGCCGCACCGCATAGGTGGGATACACCCAGAGGAGGTTCGGGGTGCGCAGGAACAGCCGGCCGTCGGGAGCCAGCAGGTCGGCGATGGCCCGGAGGAACGGAAGCGGTTCGTAGACGTGCTCGAGCACATCCCAGACGGTGATCATGTCGAAGCTCCCGCCGAAGAGATCGCCGCGCGGCTCGCCGCAGGCGAGCCGCTCCGGCGTGCCGGTCGCCTCGGCCGCCCGCTGCAGCCACGGGACGGACGTGTCGCACCCGTGGGCGATCCAGCCGGCCGATGCCGCGCGTGCCATGAAGTAGCCGAGCCCGCAGCCGACGTCGAGCAGCCGGCGTTCGCCCGACGGGGGGAACCGTTTCAGGAAGGACTCGTGGGCGCGCCGTCGGGCGATTCCGTAGAACGCGTGCGTCTCATCGGTGACGTCGGGCTCGTGCCAGCTGTTGTGGCCCCATCGCAGGTACGTCGCTTCGTCAACGTCGCTGAACACGAGGCCACAGCGGCCGCAGCGGACGTAGCGAAGCTGCGCCTCGTGCCAGACGGGTCGAGCGCGCGTGAACCGGCAGGTCGGGCAGCGCCGGGAGATCGACATCCGCCAAGTCTCTCCGATCGTTCACCGCCGCGGCTCGGCTCCGGGCCGCAGCCTGGTCGCGACCACGGCGAGTCGGGCGAACAGGAGCAGGCTGGTCGTTGCGGAACCTGCCGCGGAGCCGATGAGCGCCCCTCGAACGCCAAGTGCGCCGCTCAGCGCTCCGGCCAGGCTCAGGTTGACGGCGGCGCCGGCGACGAAGCAGCCGAGCACGTACCGCCGCTCCCCGTCGAGGGTGATCAGCGAGTAGAACACCGGGAGCGCCGCGGCCGCCAGTGGGCTGACCGCTGCGAGGTACACGAGGCCGTGAGCCACCGGGGACGCCAGCGACCCGGTGAGAACGTGCGCGAGCGGCCAGCGGGCGAGGTACAGCACCGCGCCCGCCACGAGGCCGACCCCGGCCAGGCGCACGACGAGCCGGCGCAGCAGAGCGAACGCGTCCGTGATCGCGCCGGCGCCGAGCGCGCTGGCGAGGAAGGGCGCTGCGGCCGTGGCGAGCGCGCCGGCGGCGTACTGGCCGAGCTGGTAGAGGCGCCAGTCACCCTCAAAGGTGCCCGCGGCCACCACGCCGTTGAGCGACGCGGCGAGCAGGGTGTCGACGCGTGCGCCGAGGACGACGAACACCTGCGCGATCCCGAGCGGCCCCGCCGCCCGAAGCAATCCGCGGCTGCTGCGCCGCGCCTCGGCCGAGGGTGCGCGGGCCAAGCCGAGCAACATCCCGATGGCGCCGGTGGCTCCGCAGAGGGTTCCCGCCGAGATCGCCGCGCACGTCCAGTCGGCACGGCGGGTCGCCAACGCGACAGGGATCCCGATGAAGCCGGCCAGTTCGCTGCTGGCGACGAAGCGCACCGGTGCTCGGAACTCCCCCTGTGCGCGCAGCAGCCCATCCGCTCCCGTGACGGCGACCGCAGCCGCCGCCGCCGGTGCGCTGACCAGGATCGGAACGACCGCGGAGTGCGGCACCAGCGCCGCACTCGCCGCCGTCAGCACGAGCGCCGCTCCGCAGGCATATCCGCAGGCGCGAGCCGCTCCGGCCAGCAACGCATCGGCGTGCTCCGGCGCCGTCGCGAGCCGTGCCGGAAGGATCGTGACGGCGGCCTGCGAGAGGCCGAAGTCGCCGATGGCCTGGGCGATCACCAGCACGCCGAGCGTGAGCGCGGTGGTGGCGAACGCCGAGGCGTCGAGGAGGTGGCCCAGCGCGGCGATCAGGATCACGCTGCCGCCCCCCTGGACGAGCAGGAAGGTGATGCGCCAGAGCGACGCGCCGAGCAGCTGCTTGGCGCGGAACGGCGCCGCGGTCACCGTCCCGCGGCGAGCATCGAGCTCCGGCTGTGAGCTCGCTCGGATGTGCGAGCCACAGCCCAGATGCCGGCGACCTCGACGATCGCGTCGGCCGCGGCAGGGGCCGCCGCGTTGCGCAGCAGCATGGACACCGCTGTTCCAAGCGCCAGCAACAGCATCAGTGTGCTGAACCGTCGCGCGCCCCAGGCGAGCAGCTCCCGGTCGAGCGCGGCTGCGCCGGCGCCGGCCACCAGGAAGGCGACGATCAGGCCCGGTAGCTCGAACTGGAGATAGGCGACCAGCGCGAGCGGTTGCGCGTACACGAAGACGCGTGACGGGTAGATGGCCGAGGCGATGGCCGGAGCGGCGCCGATCCTCGGCCGGACACTGCTCGGAATCACCTGAAGCACAAGCCTCAGCAGCTCCTTCCCAAGCTCAGGTGGCGCCTGTGACGGCACGACGTGCTCGCCCAGGGCGATCAGCACGATGCCGTCAGCAGTGTTGATGGCGTAGGAATGCGCAAAGTCGGAGGGGCCCTGGTTGAACATGAACTCAAGCCGCGTGACGCGGGTTCCGGGGTGCTGGACCACGTAGTTGCTATAGCGCTTGACCATCCCGACCACGAACACGATCACGAAGACGGCCACCGCGATGAGCGCCACCGCGCTGCGCCCGGAGATTCGCCGCCGCACGGTCCAGTAGAACATGCCCAGTTCGATCAGCGGAACCGCCAGCAGTTCCCTGGCGCCCAGGGTGGCCGTCAGCCCCAGCGCCGCGATCAGCGCCACGCTCGGACCAGGCCCGGCGCCGCGGCCGTTCCACCAGCGGGCGCAGATGACCGTCTGCGGCACCCACACGAGTGCCATGCCGGCAAAGATGAAGTACGTCTTGCCACGGGTCATCGCCCCCTCAGCGGCGAGATTCCTGATGAAGTGGATGGGGCCGCCGGTGGTGGCGAACAGCGCGGCGAAGCCGAGCACGCCGAACACCACCCAGGCGGCCAGCCAGCGGCCGTCGAGGCTGGTCACCCACCGCCTCTGGTGCGCGGGGGATGGACGACTCTGGCGGTCGTCTCGCGCCCGCGCGCCACGGTCGGTGAGCCAGCGCACCGCACCGTAGCCGGCGATGAAGCACACGAGGCTGAGATCCACACTCGCCAGTGCCCCCTCAAGCGACCCCACCGTGAGCAGCGACGGGTCCGCCGTGAGGATCCAGGACGGGATCAGGAAGATCAGAAGCCACGTACCGGCCGCCACGACCCCGGCGCCGGCCCACTCGCGCGCGCTCGACCAGCCGACGGCCACGAGCAGCGCGAGGAGGACGGTCTGAACGGTCGCGAGCGCGTAGGTCATCGTGATCCGGGCGCCGAGTCTGACATGAGCGAGGGGCCGGAGCCAGTCGGCGCCGGCCCCTCGCCGCTCAGCGGGTGAAGGCCTCGGCTGGGTCGAGGCGCCGAGCGAACGCCGCGATCAACCTCGCCGCGTTCTCCAGGTCGTCGAGGCAGGCGAGCTCCACGGCCGAGTGCATGTAGCGCAGCGGCAGCGAGACCAGGCCGGTGGCGATACCGGCGCGGCTGACGTGGATGGCGTCGGCGTCGGTGCCGGTGCTGCGGCCGCTCGAGCTGAGCGTGTACGGGATCGACTCGGCCTCGGCGGCCTCGCAGAGCAGCTCGGAGACGCGCGGGTGGAGGGTCGCGCCGCGCTGGATGACCGGTCCGGAACCGAGGGCGTGACGGGTGTCGGCGGTGAGGTCGCTGCCGGGGACGTCGTTGCTGTGGGTGACGTCGACGGCGATGGCCACGTCGGGACGGTGGCGGTGGGCGGCGGTGCGGGCCCCGTTCAGCCCGATCTCCTCCTGCACGACGGCGAGCGCCAGGACGTCCCCGGGGGCGCCCCCGGCTTCGGCCACCAGCTGGGCGGCCCGCGCTGCGACGAAGCAGCCGGCCCGGTTATCCAGCGAACGGGAGACGACGCGGTTGTTCGGCAGCTCGAGCGGCTCGACGTCGATCACGCCGGTGTCCCCCACGCGAACGAGGCGGCGCGCCTCCTCGGCGTCGGCTGCGCCGATGTCGATGTGGAGGTTCTTGAGCTCCGGCATCCGTTTGCGGTCCTCCTCGTCGAGCTGGTGGATCGCCTTGCGACCGATCACGCCGCGCACCTCGCCGCCGCGCGTGTTGAGCACGATCCGCTGGCCGATCAGCTGGATCGGGTCCCAGCCCCCGACCTGGCCGATGCGCAGGAAGCCGTCGTCGTCGATGTGGGTGACGTGCACGCCGATCTCGTCGATGTGCCCGACGACGGCGAGGGTGCGTCCGCTCGCCGTCCCGCTCACGCGCGCCCACGAGGAGCCGTTGACGTCGACGTCGACCTCGGCGGCGAACGGCTCACACAGTCGCCGCCAGGCTTCCGCGGCACGCGCCTCCTGCCCAGACGGGCCGGGGACGCGCAGGATGGTGTCGAGCAACTCGGGAATGGCCATGGATCTCTCTCTTCTCAGGACGCCAGCAGCTGGCGCAGCACGAACTGCAGGATGCCGCCGTGGCGGTAGTACTTCTGTTCCTTCGGGGTGTCGATGCGGACCGTCACCCGAAACTCCCGGTCGTCGGCGGTCACCGTCAGCTCCCGCGGGATGTCCGCCGAACCGGCGATCCCGGTGATGCCGAAGCGCTCGTGGCCGGTGAGGCCGAGCGACTCGACACTCTCGCCGCTGCGGAACTGCAGGGGCAGCACGCCCATGCCGACGAGGTTCGAGCGGTGGATGCGTTCGAAGCTCTCGGCGATGACGGCACGCACCCCGAGCAGCCGTGTCCCCTTGGCCGCCCAGTCGCGCGAGGAGCCCGAGCCGTACTCCTTGCCGGCGAGCACGATCAGCGGGATGTCCTGCTCGATGTAGCGCATCGCGGCGTCATAGATCGACATCTGCTCGTTGGAACCGTCGGCCAGGTAGAGCGTCACGCCGCCCTCCGGAAGTTGATCCCGCCCACCCAGACGGTTGCGCAGACGGATGTTGGCGAACGTGCCGCGCATCATCACCTCGTGGTTGCCGCGGCGCGAGCCGTAGGAGTTGAAGTCCGCGACCTCCACGTGGTGGCCGTTGAGGTACTCGGCGGCCGGTCCGCTGCGCTTGATCGAGCCGGCGGGGGAGATGTGGTCGGTGGTGACGCTGTCCCCGAGCACGGCGAGCACGCGCGCGTCGACGATGTCCTCGAGCGGCTCGGGCTCCCGCGGCAGGTCGTCGAAGAACGGCGGCCGGCGCACATAGGTCGAGCGCTCGTCCCACTCGAACAGCTCGCCGGTGGGGACCTCGAGGCTGTTCCAGCGCTCGTCCCCGTCGAAGACCTCCCCGTAGCTCTTGTGGAACATGTCCGACTGCACGGCCTCCTCGATCAGCGCGGCGACCTCGGCCGAGCTCGGCCAGATGTCCCTGAGGTACACCTCCTCGCCATGCTCGTCGGTACCGAGCGGCTCGGTGTAGAGGTCGACGTCCATCGACCCGGCGATCGCGTAGGCGACGCAGAGCGGGGGCGAGGCGAGATAGTTCATCTTCACGTCCGGGTTGATCCGGCCCTCGAAGTTACGGTTGCCCGAGAGGACCGAGACGACGGCGAGGTCCCCCTCGTTCACCGCCCGAGACACCTCGGGCGGGAGCGGACCGCTGTTGCCGATGCACGTGGTGCACCCGTAGCCGACGAGGTTGAAGCCGAGCGCGTCGAGATACTCGGTGAGCCCGGCCCGGTTGAGGTACTCGGTGACGACCTTCGAACCGGGGGCGAGCGAGGTCTTCACCCATGGCTTGACCGTCAGGCCGCGCTGCACGGCGTTGCGCGCCACGAGGCCCGCCCCGAGCATCACGGACGGGTTGGAGGTGTTCGTGCAGCTCGTGATCGCCGCGATCACCACGTGCCCGTTGTCGAGCTCGGTCTCGGTCCCGTCGGGCAGGGTGAGCGGAACCGACCGGGCGGCGGCCGCGCGCACCGTCCCACCACCTGCAGCTGCGCCGGCGCCAGCGGGCGCGGGCGCAGAGGCATGCGGCCGCGAATCCGGATCCTGGTCGGCCGTCGGATCGCTCGCCGGGAAGGTGTCGGCCATCGCCCGGTCGTGGCCGTTCAGCGGGACGTACTCACCGACCGCGCGCTCGAAGGCGGACTTCGACTCGGTCAGTGGCACCCGGTCCTGCGGGCGCTTCGGCCCCGCGATGCTCGGCACCACCGTCGAGAGGTCGAGGTGCAGCACCTCGGTGTAGGTCGGCTCCTCGGAGTGCTCGTCGTGCCAGAGGCCGTTCGCCTTCGCGTAGGCCTCGACGAGCGCGATCTGCTCCGCGGGACGGCCGCTGAATTCGAGGTAGCGCAGGGTCTCGGCGTCGATCGGGAAGATCGCGCAGGTCGAGCCGAACTCCGGCGACATGTTCCCGATCGTGGCCCGATCGGCCAGGGGCAGCCGGGCCAGGCCGGCCCCGTAGAACTCGACGAACTTGCCGACCACGCCGGCCTTGCGCAGCATCTCGGTGACGGTGAGCACGAGGTCGGTGGCCGTCGAGCCCTCCGGCAACCGGTCGTCGAGCCTGAAGCCGATGACCTGCGGGATCAGCATCGACATCGG
>DAIDJO010000100.1 GCA_027451345.1 Solirubrobacterales bacterium | reverse complement strand
ATCCCGCAGGATTCCGAGATCGAGGTCACCGAGGTCTTCAACACCTTTGACCTGAACGCGGACGCCATCATCCGGCTCGACGTCGACGTGATGCTCGTCGCCTGCCGGGAGGGATCGGCGCCGGCCCTCGAGCTGCTCGGGCTCTGGCACACCGTCCGCGCGCGGACGCCCGTGGTCGTCCTCTCGCACGGGAGCGACCAGGACTTCGTGCAGGCCGTCTTCAGCGCCGGAGCCGATGACTTCCTCGTCCTGCATCCCGGGCCCTACATCCCGGAGCAGACCTCGCGCGATGTCGAGTTCGCCATCCGCAAGGCCGTCACCCGCAACCGCACCGCGAGCGACCGTGGCGCCGAAGCCGGTTCCCTGATCTGCGTGCTCGGATCCAAGGGCGGCGTCGGCAAGACGGTCGCGGCGACCAACCTCGGGGCGGCGCTCGCCACCCGTGGTAAGCGGACGGTGCTGATCGACCTCGATCTGCAGTTCGGGGACGTGGCGCTCGCGCTCGGCCTGGCGCCGGAGGCGACGCTGTTTGACCTGGCCGTCTCCGGAGGAAGCCTCGACGCCGACAAGCTCGATGACTTCATGCTGCGCCATCCGAGCGGCCTGCGCGTGCTCGCCGCACCGGCGCGCCCCGACCAGGCCGTCTCCGTGACGGCGCCGATGCTGACGACCGTCTACTCGCTGCTGCGCGAGGACTATGACTTCGTCGTCGTCGACACCCCGCCGGCCTTCACCTCGGAGGTCATCGCAACCGTTGACGTCGCAAACTGGATCTGCATGGTCGCCATGTTCGACGCGCTGTCCCTGAAGAACACGCGCCTTGGGCTCGACACACTCGAGCTGATGGGGCATCCGCCCGAGCAGGTGCGGATCGTCCTCAACCGCGCCGGGACGAATGTCGGCATCTCCGACAGCGACGCGGTGCAGATCCTCGGCCGGACACCGGACGTCCTGGTCCCCAGCGACCGAGAGATCCCCGTCTCGATCAATGACGGTGTGCCGATCACGCTCTCCGGGAGCCGGTCCCAGGCCGCGACGGCGATCAACTCCCTGGCCGACATGTTCATGCAGGGCGAGGCGGCGGCGCAGTCCCCGACCGGCGCCGCGCCGCTCAAGGTCAAGCAGCGGCGGCGGTGGTTCCGTCGAAAGACGGTCGCCTCGCCGCCGGAACTCGCCTCCGGACGATAGGAGTAGACCGTGGAATTGCGCGAACGGCTCGCCGGCGGTCACCAGCCCACGACGAGCACAGAGACCATCCAGCCCTCGTCGCACTCGACCCAGAGCGACTCGTTCGTCGAGCTGAAGGACCGCATCCACATGGCGGTCATCTCCGAGCTCGGGCCGCGCCTGTACAACGAGGCGCTCTCCCAGACCGCCCTGCGGGATGTGGTGCTCGCCGATGTTCGCCAGCGGCTCGCCCAGGAGCGCGGTCTCGCGACCGCCGACCGTGAGCGGCTGACCCAGGAGATCGCCAACGACACGCTCGGGCACGGCCCGATCGAGCCGCTGCTTCAGGACGACACCGTCAACGAGGTGATGGTCAACGGCCCGTCCGACGTCTGGGTCGAGCGCGGGGGCCGCCTCGAGCGCACGGGCGTGCGCTTCACGGACGAGCATCATCTGCGTCGTATCATCAACAAGATCGTCGCGCAGGTCGGCCGTCGCGTCGACGAGTCCTCGCCGATGGTCGATGCCCGCCTGCCCGATGGCAGCCGTGTGAACGCGGTGCTGCCGCCGCTCTCCCTCACCGGGCCGCTGCTCACCATCCGCAAGTTCTCGAAGAAGCGCTGGGATCTGGGTGACCTGGTCGGCATCGGGTCGCTCACCGCCGCCGCTCGCGAGTTCCTCGAGTGCGCGATCCACGCCGAGCTGAACATCCTCATCTCCGGCGGCACGGGCTCCGGCAAGACGACGCTGCTGAACGCACTGTCCACGACGATCCCGGGTGACCAGCGGATCGTCACGATCGAGGATGCCGCCGAGCTTCGGCTCAACCAGGATCACGTGCTCCGGCTCGAGTCCCGCCCGAAGAACGTCGAGGGTCAGGGCGAGATCGCGATCCGCGAGCTCGTGCGCAACGCGCTGCGCATGCGCCCCGACCGCATCGTCGTCGGCGAGGTCCGGGGCGCCGAGGCGCTTGACATGCTCCAGGCCATGAACACCGGCCACGACGGCTCGCTGAGCACCTGCCACGCCAACACGCCACGTGACGCCGTCGCCCGCGTGGAGAGCATGGTTCTGATGGCCGGCATCGACTTCCCGGTGATGGCGATCCGCCAGCAGCTCTCCCGCGCGCTCGACCTGATCGTTCAGATCGAGCGGTTCAATGACGGCGCGCGCCGGATCACCAACATCACCGAGGTGCAGCGGATGGAGGGTGACACGGTCACCCTGCAGGACATCTTCGAATACCGCATCGATAAGGAGACCGGCGCCGGGCAGCTCGTCTACACCGGCCTGCGCCCGACGTGCAGCAAGTTCGGTCGCAACGGCACCGTGCTGCCCGCCTACATGGAGGCGCACAACTTCGGGGCTGATCGCGGAAACGGTCAGCCGACGCCCGAGCGGGTGACACCGGTCAACTTCGGCATCCGGCCCGGACGGGTCGAGAGGCGGATCGGGCGATGAGCCTGAACTCCGGAGCCGGGGCGGTTCTCGTCAGCGGCATCGCCGGACTGTTGCTCGGCGTTGCCGTGTTCCTGTTGTTCCGCCGCCGCGAGACGGTCGCGGACCGAGTCAGTGCCTACGTCGACCTGCGCCGTCAGGACGAGTCGTCGAGCAAGTCCCTGATCGAGCGTGCCCTCGGGGACCGCCAGGCGCGCCAGATCGTCCGTTCGCCGCTGATCGAGCGTGCCCGCATCGAGATGGACGTCGCCGACATCAACATCAGCTTCGAGCAGTTGGTGGCGCTCTCGGTCCTCGCCGCCGTTCTGGTCGGCTTCTTGCTCTACTCGAGCACGAACAGCCCGGTCGCGGCGTTCCTCGGCCTTCTCGCCCCGGTCGGTGCGCTGATCGGCGTGCGAATGGCGGCCGCCCGCCAGCGTCGCAAGTTCTCCGAGCAGCTTCCCGACAACCTGCAGGTGATCGCCTCGGCGATGCGAGCCGGCCAGACGTTCGTCGGTTCGCTGAAGGCGGTGGTCGATGATGCCCCGGAGCCCTCCAAGAGCGAGCTGCGCCGAGCGGTCCTCGACGAGCAGGTGGGGATCCCGCTCGTCGACGCGCTGAGCCATGTCACCGAGCGGATGAAGAGCGAGGACTTCCAGCACGTCGCCGTGGTCGCGTCGCTGCAGCGTGAGACGGGTGGCAACACCGCGGAGGTCATCGAGCTCGTCGCCGAGACCGTTCGCGAACGGATCGAGATCCGGCGGATGGTGCGCGGCCTCACCGCCCAGGGCCGGCTATCGGGCGGCATCCTGTCGCTGCTCCCCGTCGCGCTGCTCATGTTCATCTCGCTCGTCAACCCGGGCTACGTGCATCCGCTGTTCCACAGCACAACCGGGCTGATCGCGCTCGGCCTGGCCCTGATGCTCGTGGTCATGGGCGGCCTCGTCATCCGTAAGATCATCGAAATCAAGGTCTGAGCCATGACGTACGTGTACCTCGTTCTGGGCGCCATCTGCGCCGGCGTCGCCGTCACAGCGGTCATCCTCGCCAGCCGCGCCGGCCGTGGCTCCGCCGTCGACCGAGTGCAGGCCGTGATCGACTTCTCCCTGACAGCCGGGCTCACCTCGAGCGGCACCGACGTCAGCGCCTACCTGGACAGCGAACCCAAGCAGGGCCTGATCTCCACGCTGGCGACGCGGCTTGGCAGCCTGTTCTCGGGGCGGTTCACGGCGATGAGCGAGGAGGCGATCCGCGAGCAGCTGATGGCGGCCGGCATGTACACCGCCTCGCCGCGAACGGTGCTGGGGTACCGCATCCTCTTCCTGATCGGGGTGCCGGTGCTCGTGTTCCTGCTCGTCGGCGTGCACAGCTTCCTCAGCGTGATGATGATCGTCCTGGCGATCTTCGCCGGGTGGATCCTGCCCGTCACCTACGTCCAGCGGAAGGCTCGTCTGCGCATCGACACGATCGACCGTGCCCTGCCCGACCTGATCGACCTGATGTGCGTGATGATCGAGGCGGGCCTCTCGTTCCCGGCCTCAATGCGCCTTGCCGCCGATCAGTTCGGCCCGCCGCTGACCGACGAGCTGCGGCTCACCTTGCAGGAGCAGACGATGGGCCTCAGCATCTCCGAGGCGCTCCAGCACATGGCCGAGCGCGCGGACACGCCGGCGGTGCGCGCGTTCGTCCGAGCGATGGCCCAGGGTGACCGGATGGGTATCTCGATGGGGCAGATCATGCGGTCGCTCTCCCATGAGATGCGCGCGCGCCGGCGCTCGAGCGCGGAGGAGCGAGCGCAGAAGACGCCGGTGCTGATGCTCTTCCCGCTCGTCTTCCTCATCTTCCCCGCCCTGTTCATCGTGCTGATGACCCCCGCGGTGATCAGCCTGATGCACAACCTCAAGGGCTTCTAGACCGTCATCTCGAACTCCCGGGCTCTCCGCGGCCGACCCACGGTCATTGCGGCGAGTCGTTCGACGGACGCATCACGCGTGCTGGGGATGGCCGACGGTGTGAGTCGACGGCGGAGATACTCCGTCACCAGGGTGCCCTGACACGCGACACGTCAGGCTCGATGTGAGTGGAAGGAGGACGGAGGGCCCCCGTCAGCGGCACATGTGCTCAGTGGTCAGTGGCGCGCTCACTCAGACGGACAACGGTGCGTAGCGGCGACGCTTTGGTTCACCGGGCCCGTTGTCTCCACAAACAGCAGCGGAGCCGGTTCTGAAACAGAACCGGCTCCGCGGAATCCCGAGCTGTCGCTCGATGAGACCTGAGTCTCGACTCAGGGGAGGCTGCTGCCGACCGTCGAGAGCACGTCCTGAACCTTGCCGCCCAGGATCTGCAGCGCGACGATCGCGACGATCGCGATAAGTGCGAGGATCAGGGCATACTCCGTAAGACCCTGACCTTCGTTCTCCTCGACGAGTCGAGCGATGGTCATCTTCAAATTAACGAAGAGCTTCATCATCATGTAGTTTTGTCACCTCCCCCCCCACAGTTCGGGTGGGCAGTATATCCCTCCGTTCGCTCATTGCAACGGTTGGACGCCCAATGACTCTGCAATTGCGACGCAGCTGAGAAGCCTCGTCGGAGTCTCATCGGTGCGGGGTGTAGCGGACTTGAGTGATGATCCTTCTCGTTCTGGACGCCTGTTGGAGCAGGTGCGCCGCAAATCGGCGAAGAGGCCCCGAAATCTGGGCACTTTGACGGGGTCGGGCGGTACTCTGTGTCCGCAGTGTCGTGTTGACGACCTGCTCCCTCAGCCGGGCCGCAGAAGCGCCCGTTGACCCGCGGAGCCGATGCAAGCGTTCGTTCAAGCCGCTCGCAGGATCTGACGAAGAAGGCTCGTATGCCCTCCGATGTGATGCGAGAACCGTTGGGTTCGTTGACACCCCCGGCGACGCCGGCGGCCAGGCCCGGCTTCGTCGCTGACGTCCGCCGGCGTGCGTCTGACTGGTTGACGGCGCGAGCGATGTTCGTCGTCGCCGTGAGCGGTGTGCTGATGATCAGTCTGCTGGGGATCCCCACGCACTTCAGTCAGGACGGATGGCTGGCCCTGATCGCCGGCCGACTGATCGCCGGTCATGGCATCCCCCAGCACGATTACTTTGCCGTTCTCACCCACGGCGTCCGGTGGGTCGATCAGCAGTGGCTGGCTCAGTGGTTGATGTATGCGGTGACGCGCGTCGGCGGGCTGCCGCTGCTGTGTGTCACCTACGTGCTGATCACCATGGTCGCCTTCAGTGGTGCCATCGCCGCCGCCCGGCGACTGGGTGGTCAGGACCTGCACGTCCTCATGGCGACGCTGCCCGGTGCGTTCTTCTATCTGGCGACCGCCCTCTCCATCCGCACCCAGGGTCTGGCCTACCCGCTCTTTGTGACGACGCTGTGGCTGTTCGCCTCGGATCTGCGCGAGCACACACACCGGGCGCGGACCTACTGGGTGTTTCCGCTGCTGACGGTCTGGGGCAACCTCCACGGATCGGTGACCCTCGGCGTCGGCCTCACCATGCTCTACGGCGGGCTGCGGTTGCTGGCCGACGTGCGGCGTGACGGTCTCCGCACCGGGCTGCGCGACATCGGCGCCTACCCGTTTCTCCTCCTCGCGCCGCTGACGCTGCTCCTCAGCCCCTACGGCACGGGCATCATCCATTACTACCGGGCGACGCTCATGAACCCCGCGTTCAGCCGGATGGTCACCGAGTGGAAGCCGGTCACGTCGGTCCCGCTCCTGGCCATCCCCCTGCTGGTGACCGTCGCGGTCGTGCTCGTCGCCGTGGTGCGGGCGGCGCTGCTGGCCCGAGCCGGACGGGTCTCTCCCCCCGAGCTCTTCTCCGTCCTGACCCTCGGCGTTCTCGCGGTCGGCGCGGTGATCGCGGTCCGCAACATCACCTGGTTCGGCCTGGCTCTGATCGTCCTGCTCCCCGCGATCCTCACCCAGGTGAAGGGCGGCGGGCCGGCGCCGCTGCGCCGCTCACGGGTCAACCGGCTGATCGCCGTGGCGACGCTGGCGCTCAGCGTGCTCGTGACGGGAGGGATCCTCGCGCAGCGCGCCTCCTGGTTCACGCGCGCCGATCCGTCCCGGGCGATCCCGACGCTGCGCGCGATCCTCGCCGCCCGGCCCCACGCCAGAATCCTGGCGGACGTCCGCTACGCGGATTGGCTGATCTGGGAGGACCCGGCGACGTTCAGCGGCCGCGTCGCCTACGACACGAGCTTCGAGCTGCTCACACAGAGCCAGCTCGCGGCGATCTCCGACCTCGCGGCCCGCTCCTCCGCCGCCCGGTCGCTCGTCCGGGAGTTCCCCGTGTGGATGCTGTATCCGGGCAACCATCACGTGAACCGTCTGCTGCTCCGTCGCCCCGGGGTGCGGGTCGTGCGGCGCACCCGCACCTTCATCATCGCGGTCCACGGTCCGGGGCAGGGCGGATGACCACCCCGCGGCCGGCCGGCGTGACCATCGCCCTCCCGCCGTCGTGACCACCGGCACGGTCCAGAACCCGATGGCGGCCGGCCTGGCGCTCACGCCGCGCGCGCGGCTGCGCCGTGCCGGGGAGCACACGGTGTTCGGCCTGCTGCCGGTCGTGGTCACGGTCGCCCTGATCATCTTTCAGTTCCGTCTCCACTCGGTGGCGGTTGACCTCCGGGTCGCCTACTGGCCGGCGGCGCGCCAGCTCCTCCGCGGCCTGCCGCTCTACTCGCCGACCCCCCGGCAGGTTGCGGGCGGCGCGGTGTTCGTCTACCCGGCGCTCTCGGCGCTCGTCTTCACGCCATTCACCCTGCTCACCCGATCCGTGGCTCAGGCGGCGTATCTGTTGCTCGGGATCGCCTGCGTCCCGCTGACCCTGCGGACCCTCCGGGTCACGGACTGGCGGCTCTACGGGATGGCGTTGCTGTGGTCGCCGACCTTCCTGGCGTGGGAGATCGGGAACGTGACGCTGCCGCTGGGGCTCCTGGTCGCCCTGGTCTGGCGTCACCGTCAGCGACCGGTCGTCGCCGGCGCCGTCACCGCGGTGGCGGTGAGCCTGAAACCGTTCGTCTGGCCGCTCGCGCTCTGGCTGCTCGCCACGCGCCGCTGGCGGGCGGCGGCCTGGGCGCTCGCCTCGGGCGCGGCGTTCAACCTGCTCGCTTGGGGGCTCGTCGGGTTCAACGAGATCCACGCCTACCTGCGCGTCTCGGGCGAGGTCACCACCGCCCTCTGGCGGCAGGGGTACAGCCTGCTCGCCGTCGCCCATCACCTCGGGCTCGGGCGCGCGAACGGCGAGGCGCTGCTGGTGGCCGCCTCCGTCCTGCTGGCGCTGGCCGTCCTTGTCGCCGGAGTGCGGCGGCAGCGTGACCGGGACGCCCTGGTGCTCGCCATCGCACTGATGCTCGTCGCGTCGCCGCTGCTCTGGGCGCACTACTTCGCGCTCCTGCTCGTGCCGATGGCGATCTGTCGGCCCCGGCTCGGCATCGCCTGGGCGCTGCCGATCCTGATGTGGCCGCTGCCGCCGCGCCAGCCCGTGGCAGGCTGGGAGGAGGTGATCGCCTGGGGGGTCGGCGCGGCCGTCACCCTGCTCTGTCTGCGCGCCGGCGAGCGGACCGGTCCGGCGACGGCCCCGAGCCCCGCCCTGGCCCGGTGACCGGCATGGTGGCGCAGGCCGCACGTCCACCGCGCCGAACCGAGCTCCGGGCCGAACGACGCCGGGCGCTCGAGCACGCGCTGCTCGCCCTGGTGCCGCTCCTGGTCACCGCGTACGTCCTCTACGGGACCTATGCCGACGGCAACGCCGCCGTTGACTTCCGCCACTCGTTCTGGATCGCCGGCTGGCGGACCCTGCACGGGCTCGATCCGTACCGCTGGACCCGCGCGCAGATCGCCGCGGGGGCGTCGTTCCCCTATCCGGCACCCGCCGCGCTGCTGTTCGCCGCCTGGGCGCTGCTGCCGAGCCTCCTCGCCGGGGTCATCGCCACCGTCGGCTGCCTCGTGGCGGCACCGCTCGCGCTGCGGCTCGTCGGGGTCCGCGACTGGCGTCTCTATGGCGCTCTGGCGCTCTGGTCGCCCGTGATCGTCGGCTGGCAGACCGCGAACCTCACCCTGCCGATCCTCGCCGGCGTCGCGCTGCTCTGGCGCTGGCGGGAGCGGCCCTGGGCCGCCGCCCTCCTCGTGGCCGGGCTGGTCTCGCTCAAGCCGATCCTGGCCCCGCTGTGGCTCTGGCTGGTCCTCGCCCGCCGCCACCGTGGCGCCGGCCTGGCCGTGACGATCGGAGTCGCCGTCAACGCCCTGGCCTGGACCGTCCTCGGCTGGCACGAGCTCGGCGCGTGGTGGAACCTGGTCTCGCGGCAGGGTGGCCTGCGGGACGCCACCGGGTACAGCCTGATCGCCCTCACGGCCCATCTCGGCCTGGGCCGCACCGTCGGGGAGGTTCTGATCGTTGGCGGCGTCGGCCTGCTCGTGACCGTCGCGGCGCTCGCCCGTGGCCCCGGCCGGGAGGCGCGGACCTTCACCGTGGCCGTGCTCCTCACGATCGTCGTCTCGCCGCAGATCGACCTGCACTACCTCGCGCTGATGGCGGTGCCGCTCGCCCTCACCGAGCCCCGGCTCGGCTGGGCCTGGCTCGCCCCACTCGCGCTGTGGCTCTGCCCCGCGACGGCGGCCGCCACCTGGCAGATCGCGCTCTGGTGGGTCGTGCTCACTGCTCTGGCCGGCCGGATCCTGACCAGCGACCCCGGCTCGACGGGCGGCGCCCGCACCGGCCGGGTCCGGGGCGTCGCCGGGGTGGGAGCGGGCGGTGCGCCCCCCGGTGGGCCGGGAAGTGGATGGTAGACTGGTGTATGGCCTCACCCCGTCTGCACCGGTCGCACGAGAGCCGCTGGCAGCTCACTTCAGAGCGCGACCGGCTCCGGGTTTCGGCCTCATGGCCGACTACTAGTATGGGTAGTCACCAGATAGTCCAGGACAACGAATCGACCGACCCGCATTTGTCCCGCGACGGAAAGATTTAGAAATGTTCGAGCGATTTACAGAACGCGCCCGTCAAGTGGTCGTCCTTGCCCAAGAGGAGGCACGGACGCTCAAGCACAACTACATCGGCACCGAGCACATCCTCCTCGGCCTGCTCCGTGAGGAGGAGGGTCTCGCCGCGCGCGTACTCGAGTCGCTGGAGATCACCGTGGAGCGCGTCCGCGCTCAGGTGGTCCGCATCGTCGGCTCCGGTGAGGAGGTGACCTCAGGACAGATCCCGTTCACCCCGCGGGCCAAGAAGGTCCTCGAGCTCGCCCTGCGCGAGGCACTCAGCCTCGGCCACAACTACATCGGCACCGAGCACATCCTGCTCGGACTCGTGCGGGAGAACGAGGGGGTTGCGGCGCGCATCCTGCTCGACTTCGACGCCGACTCCGAGAAGATCCGCAACGAGGTCATCCGCATGCTCTCCGGTCCGGGAGGCCGCCAGCGCAGCGGTTCGGGTGCCGGGGCCGCGGCCCCCGGCGCGGGAGCCGGCGCGGCCGGCGAGGGCAAGAAGTCCTCCAAGCTGCTCGACCAGTTCGGCCGCAACCTCACCAAGCTCGCCGCCGACGGCAAGCTTGACCCGGTGGTCGGGCGCGAGACCGAGATCGAGCGGATCATGCAGATCCTCAGCCGCCGGACGAAGAACAACCCCGTCCTCGTCGGGGAGCCCGGCGTCGGCAAGACAGCCGTCGTCGAGGGGCTCGCCCAGCGCATCACCAACGCCGACGTGCCGGAGCTGCTCAAGGGCAAGCAGATCTACACGCTCGACCTGGCGGCGCTCGTCGCCGGCTCGAAGTACCGCGGTGAGTTCGAGGAGCGCCTCAAGAAGGTGATGAAGGAGATCACCCAGCGCGGCGACATCATCCTGTTCATCGACGAGCTCCACAACCTCGTCGGCGCCGGGGCTGCCGAGGGCGCCATCGACGCCGCCTCGATTCTGAAGCCGGCGCTCGCCCGCGGTGAGCTGCAGACGATCGGCGCCACCACCCTGGAGGAGTTCCGCAAGTACCTCGAGCGCGACTCCGCCCTGGAGCGGCGCTTCCAGAAGATCGTCGTCGACCAGCCCTCCAAGGATGAGACGGTCCAGATCCTCAAGGGCCTGCGTGACCGTTACGAGCAGCACCACAAGGTCAACATCACCGATGAGGCGCTGGCGGCCGCGGCCGACCTGGCCGACCGCTACATCTCCGACCGCTTCCTGCCCGACAAGGCGATCGACCTGATCGACGAGGCGGCCTCGCGGATGCGCATCAAGTCGATGACCTCGCCCCCCGTCTACCGGGAGCTCGAGGATCAGATCGAGGAGACGCGTCGCGCCAAGGAGGCCGCGATCGAAGCCCAGGAGTTCGAGAAGGCGGCCAACCTGCGCGACCAGGAGCGCCGTCTGACGCAGAAGAAGCGCGAGCTGGCCGAGCAGTGGGAGGCCGGCGAGGCGACGGAGCGTCCGTCGATCGGCGAGGAGGAGATCGCCGACATCGTCTCGATGTGGACGGGCATCCCGGTGTTCAAGCTCACCGAGGCCGAGACGGCGAAGCTGATGCGCATGGAGGAGGAGCTCCACAAGCGCGTCATCGGCCAGCACGCCGCGGTCGAGGTGATCTCCAAGGCGATCCGTCGCTCGCGGGCGGGCCTGAAGGACCCGAAGCGGCCGACCGGCTCGTTCATCTTCCTCGGCCCCTCGGGCGTCGGGAAGACCGAGCTCGCACGGACGCTGGCCGAGTTCCTGTTCGGCGACGAGGACACGATGATCCGCATCGACATGTCCGAGTACATGGAGAAGCACGCCGTCAGCCGTCTGGTCGGCTCGCCTCCCGGTTACATCGGGTACGACGAGGGCGGTCAGCTGACCGAGGCCGTGCGCCGCAAGCCCTACAGCGTGCTCCTGCTCGATGAGATCGAGAAGGCCCACCCGGACGTCTTCAACATCCTGTTGCAGATCCTCGAGGATGGCCGGCTCACCGACGCGCAGGGCCGCACCGTGGACTTCCGTCACACGATCGTGATCATGACCTCGAACATCGGCGCGTCGGAGATCGCCAAGAACTTCCAGATCGGGTTCTCCACGATCGAGGACGAGACCGGCGTCTCCTACGACGAGATGAAGAGCCGGATCATGGGCGAGCTCAAGCGCGTCTTCCGGCCCGAGTTCATCAACCGCATTGACGACGTGATCGTCTTCCACAAGCTGGCCAAGGACGAGATCAAGGAGATCGTCGACCTGCTCCTGCGCCGGATCCGCCAGTCGATGGCCGAGCGCGAGCTTCAGCTCGAGCTCTCCGACGACGCGAAGGACCTGCTCGTCGAGAAGGGCTGGGATCCCGCCATGGGGGCCCGCCCGCTGCGCCGGGCGATCCAGCGCTACATCGAGGATCCGCTGGCCGACTTCGTCCTGCGCTCGCAGGTCCCGGAGGGCTCGACCGTGCTGGTCGAGCGCGATGATGTCGTCTCGGGTGAGGGCGAGGAGACGCCCGAGGTCAAGCTCTCGGTGGTCGAGCCCGCGCCGAAGCCGACGCCGGTCGGCGTTGGCGCCGAGGGCTCCGGCGGCGAGGATGCCGAGGGCGGCGAAACGCCCGACGGCGGCTCCCCGACCGACGAGGCCTAGACGAACCGTTGTCGTCGGAAGCACCCTCGGCCCCCACGCCCACGGGCGTGGGCTT
>DAIDJO010000099.1 GCA_027451345.1 Solirubrobacterales bacterium | reverse complement strand
GGCGTTGGGCGGGCACGGGCGCCACGCAAGGCGCGTCACACGGGCGGGCGTCGGGCGGGCCGGGGCGCGTCAGCGCAGCCGGATGCGCGCGAAGCGCCGCTTGCCGAGCTGCAGGACGCGGTGATCGATCGCCTCGAGCGGCAGATCGAGCACGTCGCCGGCGAGCGGCTCGCCGTCGAGCCGCACGCCCCCCTGGGCGAGGGATCGGCGCGCCTCGGAGGTCGACACGGCGAAGGCCTCCGCGAGCAGCGCCGGCAGATGCACCGTGCCGTTGGCGACGGCGAAGCGCACCTCGGGAACCTCGTCGGGGAGCTCGTGGCGCACGTGCACCCGGTCGAACGCCTGCTCGGCGGCCGTGGCGGCGTCGGCCCCGTGGAAGCGAGTGACGAGCTCGCGCGCGAGGGCGCGCTTGGCGTCCCGCGGGCTCACCTCCCCCGGAAGGTCGCGCCCGAGGAGCAGCTCGTACCACGACTGCATCGACGCGTCGGGGATACTCAGCGTCTTGCCGTACATGTCCTCCGGCGCCTCGGTCACCCCGATGTAGTTCCCGAACGACTTTGACATCTTGCGCTCCCCGTCGGTCCCGGTGAGCAGCGGCATCGTCAGGATCACCTGCTCGTCCTGCCCGTAGGCGCGCTGGATGTCGCGACCGAGCAGCAGGTTGAACTTCTGGTCGGTTCCGCCGAGCTCGACGTCGGCCCGCACCGCGACCGAGTCGTAGCCCTGCAGCAGCGGATACATCAGCTCGAGCATCGACACGGGCGTCTTGGCCGCCAGCCGCTTGGCAAAGTCGTCGCGCTCGATGACGTGGGCGACCGTCGTGGTCGACAGCAGCCGGAAGAAGTCGGGCATCGACATGTCGAGCCACTCGCCGTTGAAGCGCACCTCGAGCCGCGCCGGATCGAGCACCCTGAGCGCCTGCTCCTGGAACGTCGTCGCGTTCGACCTGATCTGCTCGTCGCTGAGCAGCGGCCGGGTCGAGGAACGCCCGCTCGGGTCCCCCACGCGGGCCGTGCCGTCGCCGATGATCAGCACGACCGTGTGGCCCGCATCCTGAAACTCGCGCATCTTCTGCAGCACGACGGTGAACCCCAGGTGGATGTCCGGCGCCGTCGGATCGATGCCGAGCTTCACGCGCAGGGGCCGGCCGAGCTTCAGCTTCGCCTCGAGCCCGCCGATGGGCAGACAGTCGACCGCATTGCGCGAGAGCCACGCGGCGAGTTCAGAGGGTGAGGCCGGCACAGCCGCAATCGTAATGCGCGCGCTCCCGAAGGGACGGCGTTGCCACTAGACTCCCGGCGGCCGCCAGACTCACGCCCGCGCCGCCGCGCGGGCGCCGGGGACCGACGCGGCACGCGTGCTCACGTTGCAGCGCTGCCACCTCGCAGCATTCGTTCGGATGAGCGTCGAGAACCACACCCAGACCGCAGACGGGAGCGCCCCCGAGGCGATGTTCACCGACGCACCGCAGCGTCGGCATCGCCGGCTGCCGCACCGCCGCGGGCACCGCCCGCCGCGGCCCCGCGTGCGCAAGCGCCGGGTGCTGTTCGTGCTGGGCGCCTTCGGCCTGCTGGCGGTGATCTCGACGCTGTTCGGGGCGCTCACCTCGGTCGCGTCGGACCTCCCCAAGCTCGAGAACACGGTCCAGTTCAGCCACAACGTCGACTCCTACCTCTACGACGTGACCGGCGCTCCGATCGGTCCCCTGGCCCCGGCCAGCACGCCCGCGATCGACAACTGGAACCAGATCTCGCAGAACATGGTGCACGCCATCGTCGCGGTGGAGGACCGCGGCTTCTGGGGTGAGTCGGGGATCAGCGTCCGCGGCCTCTTGCGCGCCGCCATCGCCGACGTGACCGGAAGCGCGATCCAGGGTGGCTCGACGATCCCGGAGGAGTTCATCAAGAACGTCCGCCAGGAGGAGAGCCACCGGACGATCGCCGAGAAGCTCGTCGAGGCCGCCATGGCCTTCCAGCTCTCACAGCACTGGTCGCACGAGAAGATCCTGACCGAGTATCTGAACACGATCTATTTCGGCAACGGCGCGATCGGCATCGAGGCCGCCGCGCGCGTCTACTTCGGGTGGAACCACGGCTATGACCCGTCCAACCCGGCCCAGGGCGGCCGCCACGCGTGCGGCGACGCCGACCCGCTGCACCCCCACCGCCCGGAGTGCGCGAGCGTCCTGACGCCCGCCGAGGCCGCCCTGCTCGCCGCGATGGTCGCCAACCCCTCGGCGTTCAATCCGGCCGGGACGAGCGCCGAGCGCGCGGCCGCCCTCGCCCGGCGCAACGACGTGGTGCTCCGGGACATGTACGAGCAGCGCTACCTGAACTACCGCCAGTACCAGGTGGCGCTGCGCACGCCGCTGCCGACCCCGGCCGAGATCCGCCAGCCGCAGCAGCAGCCCTCCGCCGCCCCGTACTTCACCAGCTGGGTGGGGCCGCAGATCGTCGCGGCGCTCGAGCACGAGGGCCTCTCGCCCAAGACCGCGCAATACGAGGCGTACTACGGCGGGCTGAAGATCAAGCTGAGCATCGATCTCAACATGCAGCGCCAGGCGCAGGCCGCGGTCGACAACACGCTGTTCAGCAGCCCCGGCCTTCCCAGCGCGTCGCTGGTGGCGATCGACAACCGCACCGGCGAGGTCCGCGCGATGGTGAGCGGCAACGGTGACTACGCGCAGGCGCCCTTCAACCTCGCGACGATGGGCTTCCGGCAGCCCGGCTCCGCGTTCAAGATCTTCACCCTGGCCGCCGCCCTCTCCCGGGGCGTGATCACCCCATACACGCTGGTCGATTCGCGTCCGATCACGATCCACTTCGTCTACCAGCACGGCAACGCCTTCGCCGCGGCGAACGGCACGGGCCGCTTCCCCGTCCACAACTTCGCCAACTCCTACGCCGGGCCGATCCCGATGACGGTCGCCACCGCGGTCTCCGACAACAGCGTGTTCTCCCAGGTCGGCACCAACCCGCGGGTCGGCACGGCCCGGATCGCCGACTACGCCCGGCTGATGGGGATCCGCTCGCCGATCTCGACCACCCCGGCCATGATCCTCGGCGGTCTGCACTACGGCGTCTCGGCCCTCGACATGGCGCACGCGTACTCGACGGCCGCCGACGGCGGGGTGAAGCTCTTCAACCCGACGCTCGGCGACGGCGACGGTCCGATCGGCATCGCGTCGATCAGCGGCTGCCGGCCCTGCCACCAGCACAACATCGCCAACACGCGGCGGGACGGGCTGGTGGGCGACCGGGTGCTGACGCCGCAGGTCGCGTCGATGATCACCGAGCTGCTGCACGGCCCGGTCGAGGACAGCTACGGCACCGGCACCCAGGCGGCGATCCCCGGTGTCAGCGTCGACGGCAAGACCGGCACGACGACCAACGAGGTGGACGCGTGGTTCGTCGGCTGGACCCCGCAGATCACCACGGCGGTCTGGGTCGGGTATCCCAACAGCGGCAAGCCGATGCTGACCCAGTACTACGGAAAGCCCGTCGAGGGCGGCACCTTCCCCGCGCTCATCTGGCACGACTTCATGGTCAGCGCGCTGCAGATCCTCCAGGACGAGGCCCTGCACCGGCACTCAGCCGCCGGCACCGTCACGGTCCCCACCTCGACCTACAACCCCGCCACGAGCTCGACGGCCTCGAGCACCACCGCGACGAGCACCACGGCGACGACGGCGAGCACGACCCCGACGACCGCCAACCCGACGGGTGCCCCGCCCGCCGCGAACTCGAACGGCGCCGCGAACCTCCCCAACCAGTCCGTGACGGTGCCGCCGGCGGGCGCGACCACCCCAGCGCCCGCCCCGGCCGCGACGGCCACCACCTCGACGACGGGCAGCGGCGGCAGCGGGCTCTAGGGGCGAGCGCGAACCGGGGCCGAGAGGTACGGGCTCCCGGACAGGCAGAACCGCCAGGGCAGCTCGGTGGCCTTGGTGATCCCGATCCTGCGGTCCCGCTGGACCACAGGATCGCTGAAGCGCCCGGTCCGGCGCGAGATCGCGACCGGGCCGCCGAGCAGATCACCGCCGTTGGCGGCGAGCGTCACGCCGAGCGCCTGCGTGAGCTTTCCCGGGCCGGAGCAGAGGGCGCGGGACCGGTCGGGGTCGACGCCGCGACGCGACGCCATCAGCTCGATCCCGTCCAGCGGCTCGAGCGCCCGGATGAGGACCGCCGCGCCGACGCCCTCCGGCTCGCAGACGGCGTTCAGCAGCGAGTGCATGCCGTAGGAGAGATAGACGTAGGCGCGGCCGGGCGGACCGAACAGCGTCGCCGTGCGCGGCGTCAGGCCGATGAAGGCATGGCAGGCCGGCTCGGAGTCGTGGTAGGCCTCGGTCTCGACGATGACGCCGCTGCACTCGCCGTGGGTCACCACGCAGCCGACGAGGGCCTGCGCGACCTCCACCACGGGCCGCGCGTAGAAGGCCGGCCTCACCGGCCGGCGCGGGCTCGCTGCAGCTGCTCGCGTGCGTGCGCGAGCTGCTCGCGCACGGCGCTCGAGCCGGTGCCGCCGCGCGAGGACTTGGACTCGAGCCAGGCCCCGTCGGAGAGCAGCGCGTAGAACGCGTCGGGCTCGAGCAGCGGCGAGGCCGCCCGCAGTTCGCCGGGGGTGAGCTCGGAGAGCCGCCGACCGCTGCCGACGGCGAGGCGGACGAGACCGCCGACGATGTGGTGCGAGCTGCGAAACGGCATCCCGCGCTTGACGAGCAGATCGGCGATGTCGGTCGCGGCGAGGAGCTCGTCGCCGGCCGCGGCGGCGAGGCGCTCGCGGCGGAAGCTGATGGTGGCGAGCATCCCCTGGGCGGCCGCGAGCACGAGCTGCAGCGAGTCGACGGCGTCGAACAGGTGCTCTTTGTCCTCCTGCAGATCCTTGTTGTAGGTGAGCGGCAGGCCGTGGAGCACGCCGTGCAGCGCCGTCAGGTGCGCGGCGATCCGGGGGGCCTTCGCCCGCAGCAGCTCGGCGGCGTCAGGGTTCTTCTTCTGCGGCATGATCGACGAGCCCGAGGCCCACTCGTCGGCGACCTCACAGAACCCGAACTCCTCGCTCGACCAGAGGACGATCTCGGCGCCGAGCCGGGACAGGTGCGTCGCGCAGGTGCTCGCGGCGGCCAGATAGTCGAGCACGAAGTCCCGGTTGGAGACGGCGTCGATCGAGTTCTCGGCGACGTGGGCGAACCCGAGCTCGGCGGCCACCATCTCGCGGTCGGTGTCGAAGTTGACCCCGGCCAGCGCGCCGGCCCCCAGGGGCAGCGCCTCGGTGCCGCCGAGCACCCCGCGGAAGCGGTGCGCGTCGCGCAGCAGCATCCAGGCGTAGGCGAGCAGGTGGTGGCCCAGGTAGACCGGCTGGGCGCGCTGCAGGTGCGTGTAGCCGGGCATCGGCCAGTCGAGGTGGCGCTCGGCCAGCTCGATCAGGGTGCCGGCCAGCTCGAGCGCGGCGGCCTCCGCGCCGAGCGCGGCGTCGCGGGTGAACATCGCCATGTCGGTGGCCACCTGGTCGTTGCGCGAGCGCGCGGTGTGCAGGCGGCCGCCCGCCTCGCCGGCGAGCTCGGTGACGCGCCGCTCGATCGCCATGTGCACGTCCTCGTCCCCCTCGGCGATGGTGAAGCGCCCCTCCCGGACCTCGCCGGCGACGACGTCGAGCGCCGCAAGGAGCGCGTCGCGGTCCGACGCGCTGATGATGCCCCGCGCCGCGAGCATCGTCGCGTGGGCCGCCGATTGCTCGATGTCGTAGGGAGCGAGCCGCCAGTCGAAGGCGAGCGAGTCGTTCAGGCGCCGGAACGCCTCGGCCTGGGGCACCGCCATGCGCGGGCTCGAGAGCAGCGGCCGCACCGAGCTCACCGCGCGTGGGAGGCGAGCCGTCCGCTCGTCCGTGGCGTGCTCTGCAGCACGGCCGCGAGTCCCGCGGCGACGCGCGCGACCTGTCCCTCGCTCATCCGCGGGAAGAACGGGATGGCGATCGAGCGGTCCGAGACGTCCTCGCAGACCGGGAACTGACCGCGGCGGTAGCCGAACGTCTCCCGGTAGAAGCGGGTGAGATGGATGGCCGGGAAGTACGGCTTGGCGGCGATCCCGCGGGCGCCCAGCTGCGTGATGACGGCGTCCCGGTCGACGCCGCGCGGCAGCTGGACCACGTAGACGAACCACCCGCGGCGGGCCTGCCCGTGGTTCTCGCACGGCAGCGTCAGCTCCGGGAGATCGGCGAGCGCCTCGCGGTACAGGCCGGCGACGCGCTCGCGGCCGGCGAGCAGCGCGTCGAGGCGCTCGAGCTGCGCGAGGCCGAGCGCGCAGGCGATGTCCGAGAGCCGGTAGTTGAAGCCGAGCCGGTCGTGGTCGAGCCAGTCCATGTTCGGCGCGCGCCCCTGGTTGCGCTCGGAGTCGATGCGCTCCTTGAACTCCGGGTCGCCTCCGACCACCACGCCACCCTCGCCGGTCGTGATCTGCTTGTTGGCGTAGAAGCCGAAGACGGCGAGATGCCCGCGGCCACCGATCGTGCCGCCGTCGGCGTACACGCCGCCGAGCGCCTCGCAGGCGTCCTCGACGATCGGCACCCCGGTCCGCTCGAGCCGCGCCATGTCGGCCGGATAGCCGAAGACGTGCACCGGCAGCAGCGCCGCGGTCCGCTCGTTCACCGCGGCCGCGGCCTCCTCGGCGTTCAGGTTGAGGGTCACCGGATCGATGTCGACGAACACCGGCCGCGCCCGCTCGTAGATCGCCACGTTGGCGCTGGCCACGAACGAGAACGGCGTGGTGATCACCTCGGCGCCGTCCCGCACGCCCACGGCGCGCAGCGCCAGGTGCAGGCCGGTCGTCCCGGAGGAGACGGCGCTCGCGTAGCGGGCGCCGACACGGGCGGCGAAGGCGCGCTCGAACTCGGGCGCCCTCGGCCCGAGGGAGAGCTGACCGGAGCGGAGCACCTCGAGCACCGCCTGCTCCTCGGGCTCGCCGAGCACCGGCTGCGCGAGCGGGACGGGGGCCTCCGACAGGCCCCGGGCGGTCGGGTCCCCCGCGCTCACGATGCGGCGCGCGCCCCGTCCGCGCGCGAGGGTCGGCGGCCGGCCTGCATCCCGAGCTCGAGCGAATCCACGAGCGCCTCCCAGGAGGCCTCGATGACGTTGTCCGACACGCCGATCGCCCCCCACTCGCGCTCGCCGTCGGAGGAGTCCAGGAGCACGCGCGTGATCGCGTCGCTCGCCTTTGCCCCGTCGAGGATCCGCACCTTGAAGTTGACGAGCTTGATCGTGTCGAGCTCGGGGTACACGCGGGCCAGCGCACCGCGCAGCGCGCGGTCCAGCGCGCTCACCGGGCCGTTGCCCTCGGCGGTGAAGAGGTAGCGCTCCCCGTCGACCCACAGCTTGATCGTCGCCTCGGTCTCGACGCGGCCATCCGCGCGTTTCTCCGCCGTCACCCGCCAGGACTCGAGCGTGAACAGCGGCGTGTACTCGCCGCTCTCGCGGCGCATCAGCAGCTCGAAGGAGCCGTCCGCCGCCTCGTAGTGGTAGCCCTCGTGCTCGCGCTCCTTGACCCGCTCGATCAGCCGGGCGGCGGCGGCGTCGTCGAGCTCGATCCCCACCTCGGCGGCGCGGGCGTGGATCGTCCCCTTCCCGGACAGCTCCGAGACGAGCACGGCCCGGTCGTTGCCCACGACGCTCGGGTCGATGTGCTCGAACGTGCTCGGGTCCGCGCTGACGCCGGCGACGTGCATCCCGCCCTTGTGGGCGAAGGCGTTGCGCCCCACGTAGGGCTGGTTGGGGTTGGGCGTGAAGTTGAGCAGCTCGTCGAAGAAGTGCGAGCTCGCGGTGAGCGCGTGCAGCTGCTCGGCGCTGACGCACGCGTACCCGGCCTTCAGCTGCAGGTTGGGGATGAGCGTCGTCAGGTTGGCGTTGCCGCAGCGCTCCCCGTACCCGTTCTGGGTGCCCTGCACGTGGGTGGCGCCCGCGTCCACCGCGGCGAGCGTGTTGGCCACCGCGCAGCCCGCGTCGTCGTGGCAGTGGATCCCGATGCGCGTCCCGGTCGGCCCGAGCTCGCGGACCACCACCGTCATCGCCTCCGCGATCTCCCCCGGCAGCGTGCCGCCGTTGGTGTCGCAGCAGGTGACGGTGTCGGCCCCCGCCTGCGCGGCGGCCCGCAGGCAGGCCAGCGCGTACTCGCGGTCCTCGTGAAAGCCGTCGAAGAAGTGCTCGGCGTCGTAGATCACGCGCTTGCCCGCGCCGACGAGGAAGGCGATCGACTCGGAGATCATGCGCAGGTTCTCCGCACGGTCGACCTTCACCACCTTGTCGAGATGCAGGCTCCAGGTCTTGCCCACCAGGGTGCACACCGGCGCGAAGCAGTCCGCGAGGATCTGCAGGGCCGGGTCGTCCGGCGCCGCCACGTCGCGGCGGCGCGTCATCCCGAACGCCGCGACCTGGGCGTGGCGGAAGCGCTCGCGGGCGAGCAGCTCGAACAGCTCGAGCTCCTTGGGGTTCGAGCTCGGGAAGCCGGCCTCGATCACGTCGATGCCGAGCTCGTCGAGCGCGTGTGCGACGCGCACCTTCTCGTGCGCGGACAGCGACATCCCCTCCCCCTGCATGCCGTCGCGCAGGGTGGTGTCGTAGAGCTCGATCTTCGTCATCTCAGGCGGCTGGCGCCGGCACTTCGACGTGGTCGAGCCAGTCGGCGTAGCGGGGGTCCCGGCCGCGGATCGCGTCCTCGAAGACGCGCTGCAGCTCCGCGGTGACCGGCCCGCGGGCGCCGCGGCCGACCGGGTGGTCATCCACCTCGCGGACGGCCGCGATCTCGGCGGCGGTGCCGGTGACGAACAGCTCGTCGGCCAGATAGAGCTCGGTGCGGGCGATGTCGCGCTCCACGACCTGGTGGCCGAGGTCGCGGGCGATGCGGATCACCGAGTTGCGCGTGATCCCCTCGAGGATCCCGCCGGCGAGGCTCGGAGTGTGGATCACCCCGTCCTTGACGAGGAAGATGTTCTCGCCGCTGCCCTCCCCCACGAAGCCGCGCTGATCGAGCAGGATCGCCTCCTCGTAGCCGGCCTTGTGGGCCTCGATCTTGGCCAGGATGCTGTTGAGGTACTGGCCGCAGGCCTTCGACTCCGGGATGAACGAGTCGCCGTTCATCCGCCGCCAGCTCGCCACCTTCGCGCGGATCCCGATCTCCTTGGAGTCCTCGCCGAGGTAGGCGCCCCAGGGCCAGGCGGCGATCGACACGTCGACGGGCGCCTCGAGCGGGAACAGGCCCATGACGCCGTAGCCGCGGAAGGCGATCGGGCGGATGTAGCACTCGCGCAGTCCGTTGGCGATCAGCAGCTCGTGCGTCGCCTGACGCAGCTCCGCCACGGTGTGGGGCAACGGCATGTAGTAGAGCTCGGCCGAGCGGACGAGCCGCGCGAGGTGGTCCTGGTGGCGGAAGATCGCGGTGCCGTTCGCCGTCTCGTAGGCGCGCACGCCCTCAAAGACGCCGGTCCCGTAGTGCAGGCCGTGGGAGAGTACGTGGACCTTCGCGTCCTCCCAGGCAACGAGTTCTCCGTTGTGCCAGATGAGGTCCGCCTGATCCACTTGCTGCTCCTTCGAGGCTGGGCGGGGAGGTCGTCCCCTAGAGATTGGACAGAACGGCCTGGGTGGCCTCACGCGTGCCCGCGCTGCCCCCGAGGTCGCGTGTGCGCAGGCCGTCCGCCAGCGCACGATCTACCGCCGATTCTATCGCCGCCGCCTCGCTCTCCAAGCCGAGTCCGTGGCGCAGCATCATCGCGGCGGAGAGGAACATCGCCATCGGGTTGGCGACGCCGCTGCCCGCGATGTCCGGCGCCGAGCCGTGGACCGGCTCGAACAGGCCGGGGTGCCCCGGATCGCCGAGCGACGCGCTCGGCAGCATGCCGATCGAGCCGGTGAGCGTCGCCGCCTCGTCGCTGAGGATGTCCCCGAACATGTTCTCGGTGACGATCACGTCGAAGTCGGCCGGGTTGGACACGAGCTGCATCGCCGCGTTGTCGACGAGCACGTGCTCGAGCTCGACCGTCGGGAACTCGCTCGCGTGGAACTCCCGGACGACCTCACGCCAGAGACGACTCGTCTCGATGACGTTCGCCTTGTCGACGCTCGTGACCTTGCGCCGGGCCGCCTGGAAGGCGACCCGCGCGATCCGCTCGATCTCCACGCGGGTGTAGGCGCAGACATCGCTGGCCGTGTCGGCGGTGCGGGTCTTCTCGCCGAAGTAGATCCCGCCGGTCAGCTCGCGCACGACGAGCAGGTCGGTCCCCTCGATGATCTCTCGCTTCAGCGGGCTCGCGTCGTACAGCGCGGGGAGCGGACGGACCGGCCGCAGGTTCGCGTACAGGCCAAGGCCCTTGCGCAGACCGAGGAGGCCCTGCTCGGGCCGGGGCCTGTCCGGATCCGTCGTGTCCCACTTCGGCCCCCCGACGGCAGCGAGCAGGACGGCGTCCGCGGCCCGGCAGGCGGCGAGCGTCTCGTCGGTCAGGGCGGTGCCGTGCACGTCGATCGAGGCGCCGCCGAAGGCGTGCTCCTCGTAGTCGAAGCTGGTCCCGACGGCGCTCAGCACCTCGAGCGTCGGAGCAATGATTTCGGGGCCGATCCCGTCGCCGGGCAGCAGGATGATCTTGGAAGCCATAGGTGCCGGAAGCTACCGAACCGGGGGCCGTTGCCGCGGCCCGCCTCTCACGCGATCACGGTGGTCAGGTGCGCAGGTATCGACCCTGCTGGAAGATCCGGTGGCAGAGCGCGAACAGGCCCGCCGTCACGAGCGCCAGGAAGAGGAAGGCGAGCGGGATGTTGACGTCCCGGTAGCCGATGAAGCCGTACCGCACGAGCGAGATCATGTAGTAGACGGGGTTGAACTGGGTGAGCGTCTGCCACGGCTGCGGCAGGAGCTGGGCCCCGTAGAACACCCCGCCGAGGAAGATCAGCGGCTGCAGCACGAACGTCTGGTAGAGGGCGACGTCGTCGAACTGCTCGGCGCGCACCCCGACGAGCACCCCGCAGAGGGCGAAGAACAGCCCGACGAGCACGAGCGACGGGATCAGGACGACCGGGTGGGCGACCGGCAGCGACAGCAGCGCGGCGGCGACGATGAACGTCAGCGCCGAGACGAGGAAGCCGCGGATGAAACCGCCGAGGATGAAGCCGAGCAGCAGCTGCGCCGGGGACGCCGGCGAGGAGAGCTGGTCGTCGATGGAGTGCGTGAACTTCTGCTGCAGGATCGAGGAGGAGTTGTTCGAGAAGGCGTTGATCGCCCAGGCCATCATGATCAGCCCGGGGATCACGAAGACGATGTACCGGTAGCCGTGGATCGTGTGGATGCGCGAGCCGAGGGCGGCGCCGAACACCGAGATGTAGAGGAACGTCTCGAGCAGCGGGCCGCCGAGCGTCTGCCGCTTGATCTTCATGAAGCGGCTGACCTCGCGCCGGATGAGCGAGAACTGGCGGATCTGCGAGGCGCTGGCGCGGCTCGACCGCAGCGGCGAGACGCTCATGCCGCCGTCTCCTCGATGTGGACCCGGGAGAGCTCCTGGCGCCCCACGAGCTCGAGGTACGCGTCCTCGAGCGTCCCCACCCCGTAGCGCGCGGTGAGTTCCGGGATCGTCCCCTGGGCGGCGATCTCCCCGTGGTTGATGAACGCGATGCGGTCGCAGAGGCGCTCGGCCTCCTCGAGGTAGTGCGTGGTCAGCATGATGCTCGTGCCCTCGCGGTTGATCCGCTCGATGTACTGCCACAGCTCGAGGCGCAGCTCGATGTCGACGCCCGCGGTCGGCTCGTCGAGGATCAGCAGGCGCGGCCGGTGCATCAGCGCGCGGGCGAGGATCAGGCGCCCCTTCATCCCGCCGGAGAGCGTGCGCGTCCGCTCGTGGCGCTTGCCCGTGAGGGAGAAGGCGTCGAGCAGCTCGGCCGCCCGCTCCCGGCGGTCGGCCCGGCTCATGCCGAAGTATCCGCCGTGCAGGTCGAGGGTCTCCTCGAGCGTGAGGAACATGTCGAGGTTGATCTCCTGCGGCGCGAGCGCGACGGCCTCCCGCGCGGCGCGATAGTGGTTGACGGCGTCATGGCCGAAGATCTCGATGCGCCCCGAGGTCGGCCGCGCCAGGCCGGTGACGCAATGGATCATCGTCGACTTGCCCGCGCCGTTGGGGCCGAGCAGCCCGAAGAACTCGCCCGAGCCGATCTCGAGCGAGACGCCCTTGAGCGCCTCCATGCCGGTGGGGTAGCGCTTGACGAGGTCACGCACGGACAGCGCGGGCGTCATGCCGTCTCCCCCGCGCGACGCGCCACGAGATTGAGGCGCACGTAGTCCAGGACGAACGGCGTGCCGGCCCGAGCCAGCACGGCGCGAATGAAGCTCTGATGCAGCTCTTCGGGGAGCAGGTCGAGATGTCTCACCAGACATACGGTACGCACGAACGGCTCCGGGTCGTCGAGCGTCGTCGGTTTCGGCTCGAGCCAGGTGTCGATGTCGACGAAGCCGGCGGCGGCGAGGCGCTCCGCCGTGAGGTCGGCGCGGGCGTAGTTCCAGGGTCCCTTCCAGTCGGCGAAGTACGGCGCGAACTCGGCGGTGCCCGCCACGTCGTCGGCGAGCGCCCGGAAAGCGTCGATGTTGCCGAACCCGCCGCACTGCGCGACGAGCCGCCCGCCCGGCTTCAGGGCGGCGGCGAGCGCCCGGAACAGCTTGGGGTGATCCGGGATCCAGTGGAAGGTGGCGCTCGAGAAGATCGCGTCGACCGGCTCGGGCAGCGAGAGCTCGGTGAGGTCCTGGCAGAAGGCGGTCACCCGGTCACCGAGCGCCGCGCGCGTGTGCTGCACCATCGACGGAGCGACGTCGACCGCGTAGACCCGGCCCCGGGGGACGCGGTCGGCGAGCAGCGCGGTGACGGCGCCCGAGCCGCAGCCGGCGTCGAGCACCACCTCGTCCTCGCGCAGGGCGAGGCGCTCGAGCAGCTCCCGCGCCCAGGCCTGCTGGGGGGCGGAGATGCGGTGGTAGGTGGCGGCGTCCCAGTCGCGGGCGCTCATGCCCCCGACCCCCGCACGCCGACGAGAACGGCGAGCTCCCAGTACTTGTAGATGACGTCGGCCGTCTCGAATCCGGCGTCGCGCAGCCAGGCCAGCTGCGCCTCGACGTCGGCGCAGCGATCGTGGCGGCGGCGGCGCTCCAACGCCTCGCTCAGCTCTGCCTCGGTGGCGCCGAGCTCGCGGCACATGCGCGCCCACGTCTCGACGTAGTGCTGCGCCATCTCCGGGGTCGGGCCGAGGACCTCGTCGGCGTTGACGAAGACCCCGCCCGGGCGCAGGATCCCGTGAACGCGGCCGAACAGCACTCGCTTGTCCCCGTCGTCGAGGTGGTGGATCGCGAGCGCCGAGACGACGGCGTCGAAGGGCCCGTCCGGTAACGCCTGCGCCATGTCCTGCACGTGGGTGCGCGTGCTCCGTCCGGCCAGGCGCTCGCCCGCCTCAGCGAGCATCTCGGCGGATCCGTCGAGCAGCTCGAAGCTCGCCTGCGGATGGCGCTGCGCCACCGCCGCGGTGAGCAGACCGGTGCCGGCGCCGAGATCGAGGACGCGAGCGACGGGGCCGCCACGCCGGCAGTCAAGGGCCGCGCAGGCGGCCCCATAGAACAGATCGAACTGCGGCACCAGCCGCCGCCGCAGCGCGGTGTACTCCGCCGCGTGCGCCGAGAAGGTCCGAGAGGCGTGGGGGACGCTCATACCGAGGTCGTCACCGGCCCGGAGCGCTCGCGTGAGGCCTCGTAGGCGGCGATCGCCTGCTCCTGCTGCAGGGTCATGCCGACGTCGTCCAGGCCGTTCAGGAGCCGGTACTTGATGCTCTCGTCGATCTCGAACGTGGCGCTCCCCCCGGGCCAGCGCACCTCCTGCCGGGCGAGGTCGACCTGGGCGCTCCCCGCCTGCGCGATGGCGGCGCAATCCTCGGCGCGAAGGGCGATCGGCAGCAGCCCGATCTTCGTGCAGTTCGAATAGAAGATGTCCGCGAAGCTCGGTGCGATGATCGCCTGAAAGCCGTAGTCCTCGAGGCCCCAGGGCGCGTGCTCGCGGCTCGACCCGCAGCCGAAGTTGCGGCCCGCGACGAGGATCGGGTTGCGCGGCAGGTGCCAGTCGGGCTCCTTGGCCCAGTCGTAGAACAGGAACTCCCCGAAGCCGGTCCGCTCGACGCGCTTGAGGAACTGCTTGGGCATGATCTGGTCGGTGTCGACGTCGTCGCGGTTCAGCACCGACACGGGTCCGGTGATCGTCTCGATTGCCTTCATCGTCGGTGTCTCCTCTACGCGCTGACGGGTTCGCGGTGGTAGCTGCGGATGTCCACGAAGTGGCCCTCGATCGCGGCGGCCGCCGCCATCTGGGGGGACACGAGGTGCGTCCGGGCGCCCCGGCCCTGGCGTCCCTCGAAGTTCCGGTTCGACGTGGAGGCGACGCGTTCCCCCGGCGCGGCGATGTCCGGGTTCATGCCCAGGCACATCGAGCAGCCGGCCGCGCGCCAGTCGAACCCGGCGGCCCGGAAGATCTCGTCAAGCCCCTCGGCCTCGGCCTGCTCCTTGACCTGCACCGAGCCCGGCACGACCATCGCGTAGACGCCGTCGGCCACGGTGCGGCCGCGGACGACCTCGGCGGCCGCGCGCAGGTCGCCGATGCGCGAATTGGTGCAGGAGCCGATGAAGACACGGTCGAGCCGGATCTCCTCGATCGGGGTGCCGCCCTCGAGGCCCATGTACTCCAGGGCGCGCTCGTCCTGCTCACCGGTGGGCAGCGGCACGCTCTCGGCGACCCCGACGACCATGCCGGGGGTCGTGCCCCAGGTGACCATCGGGCTGATCTCGGCGCAGTCGATCGTGATCTCGCGGTCGAAGTGGGCGCCCTCCTCGGTGAACAGCTCGCGCCAGTCCGCGGGCACCTCGGCCGGCGCGGCGGGACGGCCGATGACGTAGTCGAAGGTCGTCTGGTCGGGCGCGATCATCCCGGCCCGGCCGCCGCCCTCGATCGTCATGTTGCAGACGGTCATCCGGCCCTCCATCGACATCGCCTCGATCGCCGGGCCGGCGTACTCGACGACGTATCCGGTGGCGCCGGAGACGCCCATCTGGCCGATCGTGTAGAGGATGAGGTCCTTCGGCGTGACGCCGAAGCCGAGCTCGCCGACGTAGTTGATCCGCATCGACCTCGGCTTCTGCTGCACGAGGCACTGGGTGGCGAGGACGTGCTCGACCTCGCTGGTGCCGATGCCGAAGGCGAGCGCGCCAAAGGCGCCGTGGGTGGCGGTGTGGGAGTCCCCGCAGACGATCGTCATGCCCGGCTGGGTGACGCCGAGCTCCGGGCCGATGACGTGCACGATCCCCTGGCGCGCGTCGCCCAGCGAATGGATCGGGATGCCGAACTCCGCCGCGTTGCGCTCGAGCGTCTCGACCTGGATGCGCGAGAGCTCGTCCTGGATCAGGCGCGCCGAGGCGGTGCCGTCGGTCGGCGTGTTGTGGTCGGCCGTGGCGAGCGTGCGGTCGGGCCGACGGACGCGGCGCCCGTTCATCCGCAGGCTGTCGAAGGCCTGCGGGCTCGTCACCTCGTGCACGAGGTGCAGGTCGATGTAGAGCAGGCCGGGCGCCACCTCGTGGCGCTCCCAGATCTTGTCGAACAGGCTCTTGGGCATCTCGTTCCTCTCTTCAGGCGCTAGCTGCGTCTCAGGCCGGCGCTCACCACGGCGAGCAGGACGGCGTCTCGGTCTCCAGGGTTCTCGAAATGGTGGGGCAGGTCGGCGTCGAAGGTGACGCAGTCACCCGCGTCGAGCTCGAACCGGCGCCCGTCGCAGACGAGCGCGACGCGGCCGGCCTCGACGAGCGCCGTCTCACGGCTGCCCGGCTCGTGCACCGGGGGGTCATCCGGGCCGCCGGTCGCCGCCCCCGGGGCGAGCGTGTGGCGCGAGAGCTCGGCCCGCTGTCCCGGCAGGGGCGGGCTGAGGATCTCGTACGCGTGGCCGGTGACGCTGCTCGGCCCGGTGCGGCGCTCATCGGCGCGCACGATCGTGACGGCGCCGTCCTCGTCGAGGCGCAGCAGCTGGGAGAGGCGCAGGTCGAGCCCGCCGGCGATGCGCGCGGCCACCTGCAGCGTCGGCGAGGTCTCCCCCCGTTCGACCTGCGAGAGCATCGGCGCGCTCACCCCGCAGCGCTCGGCCAGATCCCGCAGCGAGAGGTCCATCGCCTCGCGCAGGGCGCGTACGCGGGCGCCGAGCACCTCGGGTGCCGTCGTCGTCTGCTCGGCCGTGGTCATACGGTTGTACGTTATCGCATACAGACGTCTGCCGGAGGACGGATGTCCGGGTCGCCGCCGCCCCCGGCGTGCCGACGCTGGCCCTACGCTCCGTGGTGAGTGAACGAACGCCCGGACATCCTCGTGCTCGGCGGCGGCGGCCGGCAGGGCGACGCGTGGATGACCGGCGTCCTGGCGGGCCTCGAGGACGCCCACGGAATCGCCTTCGCGGGCTGTGACCACTTCGTCGGCACCTCCGCCGGGGCGATCGTGGCGGCCAAGCTGGCGGCTGGGCGGAGCCTGCGGCGCCCCGTCTCGAGCGGAGTCGGTGCCGGCACCGAAGTCGGGGCCGGCACGGGTGAGCCGTCGCCCTGGCCGACCTGGGCGGTGGACTCGGCGATGGCGGTGGCCGCACCGTTCGCGAGCATCGGCCTGCGACTGGCGAGCAGGCCCGCGGAGATGGTGCGCAGCACGGCACTGGGCGCGCTGAGCCGGGAGGCCGAGGCGGCGCCCGATTTCCGCCAGGCGTTTGCGGAACGCCGGGTGCGCTTCGACGGCAGGGTGCGGATCGTCGCCGTCGAACGGGAATCGGGCAGGCGGGTCGTGTTCGGCGGACCCGGGGCGCCGCACGCCACCGTGGCGCAGGCCCTGACGGCGTCCTGCGCGCTCCCGCTGGTGTTCGCGCCGGCCGTGATCGACGGGCGGGAGTACGTCGACGGAGCGGTGTGGAGCCCGACGAATGCGGACGTCGCACCGGCCAGCCGCGACGCGCACGTGTTGATCCTCGCCACCATGGCCAGCCGGTACGGGCCCTGGAACGCCGCGCTGCGGGCCGCCACCGGCGCGCTGCTCCTGGCGGAGGCCTCGGCGCTCAAGGCCCGGGGGGCGCACGTGCGCATCATCACCCCGGACCGGGGCTCGGCCGCGTCGATCGGAACCGATCTGATGTCGGATGAGCGCCTGGCCGAGACGGGCGCCGCCGGCTACGCGCAGGGACTGCGGGCCTGATTGCCCGGGCGGGTCAGCGGATCAGATCCACCTCGGGGCGCGCGCGGGCCAGGCGCGCGTCGGTGGAGACGAGCGTGGCGCCGAGTGAGCGCACGAGCTCGAGATAGAGGGCATCGACGAGCCGAAGCTCGTCGCGAGCCTCCCACGCCCCGCCCAGGAGCCCGGCGAGGTCGTGGCGGGCGATCGGCGCATGGGCGAGCTCGCTCACGAGCAGGGCGGCGCTTTCAGCGCCCAGTTCCCCGGCGCGATGCAGCCGACCAAGGGCGGAGAGGACCTCGGCGTCGAGGTGCGCGGGCGCGTGCAGATCCCGCCCCCGCAGCCGCTCCCGGACGGCAAGGCCCAGCCCGCTGCCGATCAGCGCCTCCACCAGCGCGGAGGCGTCCACGACGACCAGCTCAGCGGCCAAGCTCGTCCCGAGCGTCGTCCAGCGCCGTGATCACGCGGTCGTGGGCGATCTCGGCTCGGGGCAGCCGCTCGAGGCGATCGAGCCACGACGCGGAGTCGAGTCCGGCGAGCTCACCGCGCAGCGCATCCTGCGTCA
>DAIDJO010000098.1 GCA_027451345.1 Solirubrobacterales bacterium | reverse complement strand
TACGCCTTCCTGGTCTTCTCCAGCGGCGATGTCTCTCTCAATACCTGCAGCAAACTGCGACACGACAGCACATCCGATCTCGCCCTCAGGCTCAGTGAACTCACAGCGGAAGCTGTCTCACGCGAGCTTGGCAGAGAGGGGCCCCGCGCCCGGCACACCACAAAACAAACCGTCGGAATCCGAACGCTACCACCACACGAACCGAGCGAGGCCGACGTCGACCGCCCACCCGAAGGTCGCGGAAGTGCTGTTGGTCCTGCATCTCCCCGGCCTGCCGAACGCGGGGGACTTCAGACCAGCGTGGGGCAGCTGGGCGGTCACCCCCTCCAGACGGTCTTCAGGTTCGTGAACTCGCGGATGCCGGCCGCGGCGAGCTCACGACCGAAGCCGGAGGCCTTGACACCGCCGAAGGGCAGTTCCGGGTACGACACGGTCATGCCGTTGATGAACACGGCGCCGGCATCCAGACGAGGGATGAAATACGCCTCGTCGTCGGGGTCGTTCGTCCAGACCGCCGAGCTGAGGCCGAAGGTGGTCTGGTTCGCCAGGCGGACGGCGTCCTCACGGGACTGCGCTCGGTACAGCGACGCCACCGGCCCGAACGCCTCCTCGAGCACGATGCGCATCTCGTCGGTGAGATCGGCCAGGACGGTCGGCTCGTAGAACCAGCCGTCGCGCGCCACCGGGTGACCGCCGGTCAGGACGCTCGCGCCCTTCGCGACGGCGTCGTCCACGAGCTCGGCGAGCTCGTCCCTGCCGGCGGCGGTGGCCAGCGGCCCGACGTCGACCGAGTCATCGAGCGGGTCGCCCACCTTCAGCGCCGCCATCTTGCTCGCGAACCGCTCGGCGAACTCGTCGTAGACGTCGGTGTGGGCGATGAACCGCTTGGCGGCGATGCACGACTGACCGTTGTTGAGCACGCGAGCGCGAACGGCAACCGTTGCCGCGTCCTCGAGGTCGGCGCTCGGCATGACGATGAACGGATCGGAGCCACCGAGCTCCATCACCGACTTCTTGATCTGTCCGCCGGCCGCCGCGGCGACGGCCCGGCCCGCCCCCTCCGAGCCGGTCAGGGTCACGGCCTTGACGCGCGGGTCGCGGATCACCTCGTCGACCGCGCCCGATCCGACGAGCAGCGTCCGAAAGGCGCCGGCGGGGAACCCGGCTCGCTCGAAGATCGTGTCGAGGTAGAGCGCCGAGCCGGGAACGTTCGATGCGTGCTTCAGCAACCCGGTGTTCCCCGCCATCAGGGCGGGCGCCGCGAAGCGGACGACCTGCCAGAGCGGGAAGTTCCACGGCATCACGGCGAGCACGACGCCGAGCGGCTCGTAGCGCGTGTACGCCCTCGAGGCCCCCACGACGGTGGGATCCTCCAACGGCTCGTCGGCGAGGAAGCGCTCCGCGTTCTCGGCGTAGAACCGCATGTTCTTGGCGCACTTGAGCACCTCGGCACGGGCCTGGGCGACGGGCTTGCCCATCTCGGTCACGAGCATCCGCGCGGTCCGGTCAACCTCGGATTCCATCAGTTCGGCCGCCCGCCGCATCCAGATGCCACGCTCGCCGAACGTGGTCGCGCGCAGCGCCTCAAAGGCGCCCTGGGCCTCCGCGATCCTGCGCTCCACCTCCGCGGGGGTGTGCGGCGTGAACTCCTCCTCGAGCCGCCCGGTGGTCGGGTTGATGATCGCGATGGCCATGGTCGGGCTCCTGTCAGTTACGCCGGGCCGCGCGGTCGCCGTCCGTGGCTGCGCGGTTCAGGTTTAAGCACGTCTGGTGCAATGCGCTGGCATTCAATCACCGCTGCGCCCGTAACCGCCGTTCGATGCGGCGAGATCGCGCGAGCCGCAGTGGATAGTCGGTTGAGCGATGAGACGCCCGCGAGCCACCCCCAGCGCCCTCCTGCGAACGGTCCTGCCGTTGGTGAGCGCCGCCTGCGCGCTGGTGGGCGGCGTCCCGGCCGCCCGGGGCAGCACGCCCCCCCGGCCGTCCCTCGCCCAGCTCGTCGACACCCGAACCGCCACCGGCGGCGCCGGGCACACCTTTCCGGGTGCGATGGTGCCGTTCGGCATGGTCCAGTGGAGTCCGGACACCTCCCCGACCTACCCCGACGGTGGCGGGTACGCGTTCATGGATTCCGTCCTGCGCGGCTACAGCCTGACGCACCTCTCCGGTCCGGGCTGCCCGGCCGCCGGCGACGTGCCGATGCTGCCGTTCACCGGCCCGGTGCCCGCCGGCGATCCGAACCAGATCTCGACCCCCCTCAGCCACATCGGCGAGGTCGCCCAGGCGGGCTATTACGCGCTGCGCAGCGACCAGCCGAGCACCATCACCTCGGAGTTCACCGCCACTCAGCACAGCGCGATGGCGCGGTTCACCTACCCCGCCACCCCACAGGCCGACTTCCTGATCAAGCTGATGGCGGGCCAGAACGGCGACGTCGCCCCGACCGTCCAGGTGATCGGGCACCAGGAGGTGCACGGCTCGGTGACGAGCGGCGACTTCTGCCACGAGACGACGAACGCCGGGCAGCCGCAGACCTACACGCTGTACTTCGACATCGTCTTCGACCGACCGTTCGTCTCCGCGACCGTCCTGCGAAACCCCGGACAGAGCGCTCCCGCGGCGGTCGCGCTCAGCTTCGACGCGACCCACGACCGGATCGTCCGGGCCAAGGTCGGGATTTCGTACGTGAGCGCGGCCGACGCGGCGCTCAACTGGCGCACAGAGAACCCGGGCTGGAACTTCGACGCCGTGCGCGAGCGCGCACAGGCGACCTGGAACGGGCTGCTCGGGCGAATCCAGATCGGGGGCGGGAGCCCGGCGCAGACGCAGGAGTTCTACAGCCTGCTCTACAAGTCGTTCCTCGAGCCGAACGTGATCAGCGACGTGAACGGCGCGTTCATGGGCGCCGACCTGAAGGTCGACGCCCTCGCCCCCGGCCAGCGCAACCAGTACGGGATGTTCTCCGGCTGGGACACCTACCACAGCCTCGCGCAGTTGCAGGCGATGCTCGACCCGCTCGCCGCCAGCGACATGGCGCAGTCGCAGCTGAACTTCTACGCCGAGGACAGGGTGCTGCAGCAGTGGGGGTACAACAACCTCAACAACTACGTGATGGTCGGCGACCCGGCCGACGCGATCATCGCCGACGAGTACACGTTCGGCGCCCGCAACTTCGACACCCACCAGGCCCTGACCGACATGCTCGCCCAGGCGACCACGGTGAACGCCGTGCGGCCCGGGGAGGCGCTCGAGCAGCAGTTGGGCTACCTCCCGGAGGACGGGGCCTACGGGTGCTGCCACGCGCACGGCTTCGTCTCCGCCCTGCTCGAGTACGACACGGCCGACCTCGCGCTCGCCCAGTTCGCGCAGGATCTCGGCGACCCGACGGACGCGGCGATGCTCACGGCCCGGGCGAACAACTGGGAGAACCTCTTCGACCCCCAGACCGGCCTGCTGACCTCGCGTCTGTCCAACGGACTGTTCGAACCCGGGGTCACGCCGACGTTCACCGGCACCTTCCCGACCGACCACGAGCCCTATGTCGAGGGCACTCCGTACGAGTACCTCTGGGATGTGCCCAATGACTACGCCGCGCTGTTCTCGCTGCTCGGCGGCCCCTCGACCGTCCGTGGTCTGCTCGCACGCTACCTGTCCCGGCCCAACGCCGGGGGGATGTACGCGCGCATCACCAACGAGTTCGACCTCGGCGAACAGTTCGCGCTCGACTACGCGCAGGATCCGGCGGCCACACAGCAGATCGTGGCGCGAATCCGCAACACGCTCGACCGACCCGGCCCGTTCGCCCTCAACAACGACGACCTCGGCTCGAACGCCGCGACCTTCGTGTGGGAGATGCTCGGCCTGTACCCGGAGAACCCGGGGCACGGCACGCTCGTCTTCGCCAGCCCCGGCTTCCCCGTGGCGACCGTCCACCTGGGAGACGGGCGCACCCTCAGGATCGTGGCGCCCGGAGCGTCCCCGAGCCGGTACTACGTCGACGCGCTGCGGGTGAACGGCCATCCGTACAACCGGCCGTGGATCGACTACGGCCAGCTCGCGCAGGGAGGGACGCTCAGCTGGGTTCTCGGCAGCCGCCCGACCGGCTGGGGGTCAGCCCCGTCTGCCGCGCCACCGTCCTACGGCAGCGGACTGCGGCCGGTCGTCGGGTTCGCCTCCCCTCAGCAGCTGACGCTCGCCCCATCCGCGGGCGCATCGGTCACCGTCGGGGCGCAGAACGCCACCGCGACCGGCCAGCACGTCACCGTGACGCTCTACGCCCCGACGGCAAGCGGCCTCACCGTCTCCCCGGGGAGCGGCACCCTCGCCGTGCCTCCGAACGGGCGCGCGCACTTCACCGTCACCGTCGCCGCGAGCCCGACGGCGCCGGTCGGCGTGGACTGGGTCACCGTCCGGCTCTCCGAGCCCTCGGGTGTCACCGAGACGGTGCCGTTGGCCGTGACGGTCGGTGCCCCGGCCGGCTGAGCGGCCGGCCGGGGTCGCAGGCGGATCGGCTACTTGAACGGGACGGTGATCGGGCCCGGCAGACGGCGATACACCGCGATGAAGTCCCGGTCGTCCGGCACCAGGTAGCGGTTTGGTGACTGCAGGGGCTGGGGCTCGTCCATCGTCGGGTGCAGGCCACCGTGATGGGTGTAGGTGATCAGCGTGTGCCACTCCGGGTTGATGTCGAACTCCATCCCGCGCACCGCTCCGACGTGCACGAGGATGCGGGCGATCGAGACCACCGTCTGGTCGTCGGCCACCACGTAGATGAGGTTGCCTCGCCGGTCGACGCCCACCGCGGTCCGCCACACCATCGTCTGGCCGCCGAGCGTGTACCCCCACTGCGCGCTGTTCGGATTGGTGTTCAGCCGTGGGTTGGGACGACCGTTCCAGACGATCGGCTGCAGGCTCTGACGCGCCCAGGCGACCGTCGGCCCGGCGTTGGGGCCGCCGTGCCAGCGAACGATGTTCACCCGCCCGTTGCGGTAGCCGACCAGGGTCGCCTTGCCGTCGAGGAGCGGCTCGTTCGTCCGTCCGTTCACCGCGGAGCCGTTGTTGCCGTCGTCGTGGGTGAAACCGCCGTTGAACGTCGCCAGCAGACGCCAGCGCTGGTCATGGGGAACCATCATCGGCCCGCGCAGGGCCGCGTTCGGCGGCTCGTAGCGCCCCGGGTAGTACGCCAACGCGGTGCGCGTGTGGTCGAACCAGGCGACGTAGGCGACGATGCGCGGGTAGGCGAGCTCAGGACGGAAGGTCGTCACCAGCACGGGTGGGCGACCCTTGATCAGCGGACCGGTCGGCCGCCAGACGCCCTCCCCCGGGAGGGGATGCGGGAAGACCGGCGGGATCGGCCGCGGCCAGGCGAGGTGGCGCATCGCAGCCTCCGCTGTGGCGCCGCCCACCGCGGCGGCGGGGAGCCCCACCGCCGGCAGGCGCTTGAGTCCCGGACCCCCCTTTGCGGGCGCCTTGGCCGAGTAGTAATAGTGCTCGACCTGATCGACTAGCCAGTTGCCCAGCGGAACGTCGCTGCGCACCCACTCCGCACTGCGCTCCAGCCAGGTCATGCTCGTCGGCTGGGTGATCCAGAGGACGTAGGAGACCGCCATCCAGACGAGAAAGCCGAGGATCGGCACCGTGGCGATCAGCCACCGCCTGAGGCGGCGGGAGCGGCCGCGCGGCGCACGCTCGCGGGCGGCCGCCACGACGGCGCGCTCAGCACTGAGCCCGCCCTCCACCGACGGATCATCGACCGACTCGAGCATCGCGGGTTCGCCCGCCACCGACTCCTGGGATTGCAACACCGCGTCACTCCTATGTGCGCCGACGTGAGGGAAGCGTCGGAGCGTTCACCGACGCGGCGATGCTAGTGAGCGGTCACTCATGACAAGCTCATCTGACCGTGAGATTTTGCTAAGCCCGCTCCACCGTCGAGGTCCGCGGCGACACCCTCAGGGGAGGATCCGTACGGTGACGGCATGCCCCCGGCTGCCCATGGGTTGCGCCACGTCCCGTCCGCGCCCGGCGCGACGGCCCGCGCCGAGCGCCTGACGCTGATCGCCTGCATCCTCGGCTCCTCCGCGGCCTTTCTCGACGCGACGATCGTCAATGTCGCGCTGCCCGCGATCCGCGCCAGCCTGCACGGGGGCCTCACGCTCCAGGAATGGGTGGTCGACGCCTACCTGCTGACGCTGGGTTCGCTGCTGCTCGTCGGTGGATCGCTGGGAGACGTCCTGGGGCGGCGCCGGATCTTCGCGCTCGGCGTGGCGGGCTTCGGGGTCGCCTCCGCCGCCTGTGCGATCGCCCCCGACCCCGGGCTGCTCATCGCGGCCCGGGCCATGCAGGGCGTCGCCGCCGCGCTGCTCGTCCCAAGCAACCTCGCGCTGATCATGGACACGTTCCCCGCGCAGCGGCGGTCGGCCGCCATCGGCACCTGGACGGCGTGGACGGGGATCGCCACCGTCGCCGGACCGCTCCTCGGCGGGCTGCTCGTTCAGATCGCCTCCTGGCGCTGGGTCTTCGCGATCAACCTCCCGCTCGTGCTCGTGACGCTCTGGCTCGCGCGCGCGATCCCGACGACGGGCCGTGACCGCAGCGCCGGCGTCGACTGGGTCGGTGGCCTCCTCGTCGCGCTCGGGCTCGCGGGGCCGATCTTCGCCCTGATCGAGCAGCCGTCGTACGGGTGGGCGAGCCCGCGGGTGACGGCGGCGCTGCTCGGCGGTTGCGTGCTCCTCGGAGCCTTCGCCGCGTGGGAGCGGCGACACCCGTCTCCGATGCTGCCGTTCGGCATCTTTCGGGCGCGCACCTTCGCGGTCGGCAACCTCGCCACCTTCCTGCTCTACGGCGGGCTGAGCGTGGCGATGTTCTTTCTTGTCGTGTTCCTGCAACAGGTGGGCGGGTACCGGCCGCTCCTCGCCGGGCTCGCGATGCTGCCCACATCGATGCTGCTCTTCCTGCTCGCCCGACGCTTCGGGGCGCTCGCCGACCGACTCGGCCCGAGGCCGTTCATGGGCGTGGGACCGATCGTGGCCGGAGCCGGCCTGCTCCTGCTGCTGCGCCTCGGCGCTCGCCCCGCCTACCTGACCGAGGTGCTGCCCGCGGTCGCGCTGTTGGGGCTCGGCATGAGCATCACCGTCGCACCGCTCACCGCCACCGTGCTCTCCGCCGCGCCGGCGGCGCACTCGGGGATCGCCTCGGGCGTGAACAACGCGATCGCGCGCGTGGCCGGGTTGATCGCCATCGCCGCCGGCGGAGCGCTCGTCGCCGCACGCTTCTCCGCGGAGGTGCGCCACGGGCTCGGCGCGGCACGGGCGACGGGAGCGCAGGCACGAGCCATCCGCACGGTCGCTGCGGACACCCTGCAGGTCCGCGTACCGAGCGGCGTTCCGGCCTCCGCGCAGGCGCACGTGCACGCGGTGCTCGTGCACGCCTCCGTCGGCGCCGTGCACCTGGCGATGCTGCTCGCGGGCGCTCTGGCGGTCAGCGCGGGAGTGCTCAGCCTGCTCGGGATCGAGGGCCGCCGGGGCTGAGGGAACCCGGGCGGGGGGAGCCCTCCCCCTCACCCGACATCAACTTTCCGGTGCGCGTGCCGTTATTGGGGCCAGGACCGTCGCGATCGTCGGGCCGCGAGACACACGATGGGATTGACCACCGACCAGCCGAGCAGGCAGCAGGAACCGTTCGCGTCCGCGCCGGAGCGCCGCCTCGCCGCGGTGGCCGATCTCGGGCTGCTCGAGCGCGTGGGCGATCCGGTCCTGACCGCGCTCACCCGCCTGGCTCGCGCCGTCACCGGCGCCGACTCGGCCGGCGTGCACATCTTCGACGCGGAGTCCCAGCACCGCGTCGCCGCCGCCGGCGCCCCGCTCGAGGCGCACCCGGCGCAGGACGCGATGTGTCGCCTGGTGGTGGAGGGCGGGCGCGCGATCGTGACCCCCGACGCGACCGCGGATCGCCGCTTCGACTACTCGTCCTTCACCCGGGACGCGGAGGCCCCCGTCCGGTTCTACGCCTCGCTTCCCCTGCACAGCGGCGGCGGGGTCGTCGTCGGCACGCTCTGCGCCTTTGACGGTGAGGCGCGCGAGCTGAGCGAGGATCAGGTGGCCCACCTCCAGGACATCGCGCAGCTCGTCTGTGCGCACCTCGACCTGATGCGCGTGGCGAGCGACCTCGGCCGTGCCGCGCAACTCGACCCGCTCACCGGCGCGGTGAACCGCGTGATCTTCGATGACCGGCTCGCCCAGGCCCTGGCCCGGCGGCGCCGACGGGACACGACGGTGCTGGCCGCGGTCATCGACCTCGATGACTTCAAGGCGATCAACGACACCCACGGCCACGGCCGTGGCGACGCCGCGCTCCAGTGGGTGGCCCAACGGTTGCACGACTGCGTCCGCGCCGAGGACACGGTCGGCCGACTCGGGGGCGACGAATTCGGCGTGGTGGCCGAGGTCTCCGGCGGCGATCCCGCACGACTGCTGCAGCGGCTGCGCGGCGCCGCCGCCGGTTTCGAGCCCGCGCTCACCCTCAGCGTCGGAGCGGTGGTGGCCGATGACGGGGACGACGTGGACACGATCCTGGAGCGCGCCGACCAGGCGATGTACGCGGACAAGGTCCACCGCAAGCGCTCGCGCGCCCCGGGCGCGCGCTGAGTCGCCGGGGCGCGCGTCGCGTCGCGCGCGGTCGCGCGC
>DAIDJO010000097.1 GCA_027451345.1 Solirubrobacterales bacterium | reverse complement strand
CCGCCGGCGATCGAGTCAAACAGCGCGCCCGACGCCTCCTGGGCCCAGAGCAGCGACTGCACGTACAGCTCGCCGGCGCTCGGCACGAGCAGCTTGGCGTCGCCGAAGTAGCCGCTCTCCAGCGAGGTCACGGCGTCGAGGATGCGACCCATCGGACCCTCGTGCGTGAGCAGTGCGCGGCGCATCTGCTCCGGGAAGGGGAGCTCCGCCGCCACCTCCTCCAGCGAGGCGTCGAGCATCGCGTCGAGCAGCGAGAACATCCCGAGCGTGAAGAGGCCCGGCCCGTCCAGGCCGGCCGCCTGGCCGGCGAGCTCACAGAAGCGAGCCCGGATGAGCGCCGTCGAGGTCAGCTCCGGCGTCTTGCCCTCGATGCTCCCCATCACGGTGAGCGTCGCCCAGCGCCGAACGTTCTCCATCCCGAGCAGGACCAGAGCCTGGCGAACCGAGGTCACCTCCTGGCGCAGGGAGAAGAAGGCCGAGTTGATGTAGCGCAGCAGGCGCAGGCTGAGCGGCAGATCGTGGGCGATCAGCGGCTCGAGTTCCTCGAACTCGAGGTCCGGGTTCTGCAGGGCCGAGATCACCTGGAGGATCGAGCCGGTCGTGAGCTCGATGCGGGGGCGCCGCAGCAGCTCCGGCTTCTTGTAGAAGAAGCCCTGAAAGAGATCGCAGCCGAGCGCGAGGCAGTACTGATGGGCGTTCGCGTCCTCGACCTTCTCGGCCAGGATCTTCACCGGATAGGCCTTCAGCCGCTCGACCTCCGCCGCGAACCGCGTCATCCCGAGGGCGAGGAAATCCAGCTTGACGACGTCCACGCTCTCGAGCAGGGGCTCGTACTCCGGCGCGAACTCGAAATCATCGAGCGCGATCGGGTAGCCGAGCTCCCGGAGCTCGGCCACCCCCTCGACGAGCTCGTCGTCGATCTCCTGTCCCTCGAGCAGCTCGAAGCCCGCCACCGCCGCGGGCAGGATCGCCGCGATCCCGCTCAGGACCGATTCGCGCGAGAGGTTGATCCAGGCCCGGTGCGACCCGACGATCCGTTCGAGGCCGAGCTCGGTGAGGGCGTTGAGGACGACCGTGGCGGTGGCGATCTCCGCGTCCAGCTGACCGGCCGGCCCGGCGTCCTCCGCACGGAAGAGGATCTCGTAGCCCACCACCCGCTGTCCCCGGTCGAAGATGGGCTGACGCCCGATGAAGACCTCGGAACCTCCTGACACGCTGTTCCCACTCCCGGGCATCGCTCGACATCTGAGCGCGCGGCACGCGACTGCGGCGACCGCCCGCCCCGGTGCGGACTGCGGCCTGCGTAGCCGTTCACTCCTCGGGGCCTCATCGGCGCAGCACGGCAAAGCTTGACCTTTCTGACCGCGCTGTCATCCGCCGCGGACGCCCGCAGCGACCCTCGCTCCCGCGCGGGGGCCGGCCAGGGGCCCCGCGGGCGAGAGGTCCCGCACGCCGATCCGGCGTCGCGCCCGCCGATCAGACGTCCATGTAGCCGGGCAGAATCGGCCCGCCCGCTCGGGTTGCCGCGCGTGCCGGTCGATACCCCCTCCGGATCCCTCCATGCTCCGTTCCCCAGGACACACCGCCGGGCGCCTGACGGCGACGCTCCTCGCCACCTGCCTCGCCACGGCCGGCGCAGGCGCGGCCGCCGCAACGGCCGCGCCCGTCCAGGCGGCGCAGCGGACCGCCAGCCAGCTGCAGCGAGCGACGGGCTACCCCGCGAGCCAGCTCACGAGCCGGGCGGCGTGCGGGAACGTGCCGGCGGGCCGGATCCGCTGCTACGCCCGGGTGCTCGCGGTCCGGACCGACGGCCGGCCCGTGGCTCCCCTGTACGCGCCGGCCGCGTCCCCGAGCGCGAACGTGACTCCCGTCGCCGCGGCCACCTCCGCCCCGAGCCCGTACACCGCCGCGTTCCTCCAGTCCGCCTACGACGTGACGTGGCTGGCGGCCAACCGCGGCGCGGGCGACACGGTGGCGATCGTCGACGCGTACGGGGACCCGACGGCGTACACCGACATGGAGCAGTTCCGCAGCGCCAACGGCCTGCCCTCGCTGCCCACCTGCGGCGGCTCGACGACCACGAGCTGCTTCGAGCTCGTCAACCAGAATGGACAGACGACGAATCTCCCCGGGAACCTCCACGATGAGACCGGCTCCTGGAACGTCGAGGAGTCGCTCGATCTCGACGCCGTGTCGGCGCTCTGCCCGCTCTGCCGCATCCTGATGGTCGAAGCGACGACCGACGATTCCGGTGGCCAGCCCGACCTCGAGACGGCGGTCTCGACCGCGGCCGCGCTCGGCGCCAACCAGATCTCGTTGAGCTGGGGCTCCGACGTCCCGCCCGCCGCATCGGCCAACGCGTCCCCCTACAGCTCGATCTCCTCCGCCGCCATCCTCGCCGCGGCCGGCGACTCCTCCTACCCCGGGCCGAACGTCGGGTATCCCGCAGCGCTGCCGAGCGTGACGGCCGTCGGCGGGACGTCGCTGACCGCCGACCCGTCGGTGCCGCGAGGGTTCGACGAGTCGACGTGGAGTCAGCAGGCGTGCGGTGCCGGGACGTGCGGCACCGAGTCCGGCTGCGACACCTCCCAGGGCGTGCCCGTCTATCAGGTCGGGCTCACGACCGGGTGCTCCGGGCGCGCCTACAACGACGTCTCGGCCGACGGGGACCCGAACACGGGGCTCGAGATCTATGACTCGGAGCCCGGCGGCGAGGGCTGCGGCACGACGAGCCACTGGTGCATCGTCGGTGGGACGAGCCTCGCCACGCCACTGACCGCGGCGATCGAGGCACTCACCGGCGTGGCCGGCACGACGCCGGCGTGGGCGTATCAGAGCGCCTCCCTCCTCAACGACATCACCTCCGGCTCCGATGGAACCTGTCCGACCGGCTGGTCCCTGATCTGCACCGCCGCTCCCGGCTGGGACGGGCCGTCCGGCAACGGGTCCCCGGGGGGCGAGCTGACCACCGGCGGTCCCGGCACGGGCGGGGAGTCGGCCGTGCACGTCAACGGCAACGACGTCACCCTCGCCGGCGGCCTCTACCCGAACGGGGAGGCGACGACGTATGAGTGGCGCTACTGGCCCGCCGGTCAGTCGTCCAACCCGGCGGGCACGGCCGCGACCGTGGTGACCGGAGCGGCGCTGCAGCCGGTGCAGACCGCCCTCTGCGGGCTCGCCGCGAGTACGACCTACGACTACGAACTGCTCGCCACCAACCAGAGCGGTTCGGCGACGAGCTACCAGAGCTCGTTCACCACGGCCTCCGGCGAGGCGCCGCCGTCGGCCGCCTCCGCCCCCGTCATCAGCGGGTCGCCCGTCGCCGGACAGACCCTCGTCGCCGAGACCGGCTGGAACAACCAGAGTTGCAACTCGGCGCCGAGTGACCAGTGGCAGGAATCGACCGCGAGCGGCGGCCCATGGACGAGCGTCGGCACGGGCGCCTCCCAGCCACTCACCTCCGCCGACGTCGGCCGCTACCTGCGCGTGCTGGTGAGCGAGAGCAACGCGGCCGGCTCGACGACGCTCACCTCGGCGGTGCTCGGACCGGTGGCGCCCGCGCCGACGGGCGCCGGCTCGACCACCGCCGGCTCGACCGCCGGCTCGAGCACCGGCTCGAGCACCGGCTCGGCCGCGACCGGCTCCACTCCGGGCAGCGCCCCGACCGGCAGCGCCCCGACCGGCACGGCCCCGGCCGGCACGGCCCCCGGCGGATCCGGGACCGGCACCACCCCGGGCACCGGCACCACCACGGGCACCGGCACCACCACGGTCGGCTCGACCCCCACCCTCGGCGACCCGATCTCCGGCGCGAGGACCGGAACGAGGGTCCGCTTCTTCCGCTGCGCGCGCTCCTGTCGGCTGATCCCGACCCACGGGGCGAGGGTCTATCGACCCGGGCTGCTCGATCGCGGCCGGTACATCAAGGTGGTCACGGAGATGCCCCGGACCGCTCCCGGGCGCACCCGCCGCCGGACCACGACGCGCTGGATCGGGCCGATCGCCGCGGCCACGGCCGGCTCGATCGGCCTCGCCGCCCGGGGGCGCGCCGCCGCCGTCACGGTGATCCGCGGGACGACGGGACGCCCGCTCGCCCAGGTGCGGGTGGTCGATGAGCGCGGTGGCCGCCTGACGCTCGCCGTCTCACCGGCGAGCGCCGCACGCGTGCGCGTGTGGGCCTACCTGCTCTCCGGTCGCACGGTCCGGTCGGGCTCGGCGGCCGTGGTCCTGCGCCGCCCCATCGAGCTGCAGGTCGCGCTGCGGCCCGGTCAGACGGTCAGGCTCGTCGCCGTCAGCGCCTGATCGTCGGGCTCGATCTCCCGCACCCGGGAGAAGTGCAGGTTGCGGTGCTCGATCGGCCCGCCCAGCACCCGTGCATCCGTCCGGTAGCTCATCGGGAGCTGCCAGGGCGAGTGCGTCCCCTGCCGCGGCAGCTCGTGCAGGGACCGCTGGACGTACCCGGCCTGGAAGTCGAGGAGCGGGCGCGTCGGCAGGTTCGGGTACGGGAGCTCGGCGACGCACGTGTCGGCCCCGAGCTCGTCCATGTGGGAGAGCAGGCGGCACAGGTGCTCGCACACGAGACCGACCTTCAGCGTCCAGCTGGCGTTGGTGTACCCGATCAGGAAGGCGAGGTTCGGGACGCCGTCGAGCATCATGCCGCGGAAGGCCACCCGGCGGCTGATGTCGACGGGGCGGCCGTCGAGGTCGAGCGCGATGCCCCCGAAGACCTGCAGGCGCAGCCCCGTGGCGGTGACGACGATGTCGGCCTCGAGCTCCTGCCCGGAGGCGAGCCGCACCCCCGTGGCGGTGAACGTCTCGATCTCGTCGGTGACCACCGACGCCCGTCCCTCCCGGATCGACCGGAACAGGTCGCCGCCCGGCACGAAGCAGAGGCGCTGGTCCCACGGGTCATAGCGCGGATTGAAGTGGAGATCGACCGGATAGCCCGGCGGCAGCTGCTGGGCGGTCAGGCGGCGGATCAGGCGCCGCGCCTGGCGGGGAAACCGCTGGCAGAACTGGTAGAGGCCCGTCTGCAGCAGGATGTTCTTGCGCCGCGTCCAGGCGTAACCACGCTCCGGCCCCAGCCGGCGCTGCAGCCGCATGGCGAGGGCGTCGCGGCGCGGGATCGACATCACGTAGCTCGGGGAGCGCTGGAGCATCGTCACGTGCGCGGCCGTCCGCGCCATGGCCGGCACGAGCGTCACGGCGGTGGCTCCGCTGCCCACGATCAGCACCCGCTTGCCGGCATGGTCGAGGTTCTGCGGCCACCGCTGGGGGTGCACGACCCGGCCGGCGAACGCCGGCAGGCCGGGCAGCTCCGGCAGGTAGCCGCCGTCGTAGCGGTAGTACCCCGTCCCGGCGAAGATCCAGCTCGCGCTCATGCGCAGCGGCGGCGCCCCGTGGCGCTGGACGGTGACCCACCAGCAGGCGTCGGCCGAGGACCAGGAGGCGGCGGTGACCCGATGCCCGGTGCGGATGTGCTGGTCGATGCCCTCCTCGCGCGCGGCCTCGCGCAGGTACTCGAGGATCTCGGCGCCGTCGGCGATCGCGTTCTCGCTCACCCACGGCTTGAACTCGAAGCCGAACGTGTGCAGGTCCGAGTCGGAGCGGATCCCGGGATAGCGGAAGAGGTCCCAGGTCCCGCCGATCCGCTCGCGCGCCTCGAGGATCCGGTACCGGCGCTCGGGATGGTGTCGCTGCAGGTAGTGGGCGCACCCGATCCCGGAGATGCCCGCGCCGATGATCAGCACGTCGACGTGCTCGACCGCCTCACCGCGCGTCATCTGGGCCATGCGCTCACGGTATCGACTGCCCGGCGGGGCCGGCAATGCCCGCGGCCCCGCTGGGCCGCGGGCACGCCCTACCGTCGCAGTCCGGCGAGCCGGGATGCCGCCTCGGCGATCACCTCGGGGCGCTTGCAGAAGGCGAAGCGCACGAGCGAGGCGCCGGCCTCGCGGTCGTCGTAGAAGGCGCTCGTCGGGATCGCGACCACCCCGCAGCGCTCCGGCAGCTCGACGCAGAAGCGCGCGGCATCGGCCCCGACGTCGGCGTTGATGAAGTACGTGCCGGCGGGCACGATCGCGTCGAAGCCGGCCGCGGCGAGCGCCGCGGCGAGCGTGTCGCGGTTGGCTCGCAGCTCGGCGCGCAGGCGCTCGAGCGGCGCCGCGCCGAGGCCGAGCGCGGCCGCGGCGGCGTGCTGCAACGGGGTGCCGCCGGCGAACGTGAGGAACTGCTTGACCGTGCGCACCGCGCGGACGAGCTCCGCCGGCCCCGAGCACCAGCCGATCTTCCAACCGGTGAAGCTGAAGGACTTGCCGACGCTCGAGATCGTCAGGGTGCGCTCCGCCATCCCGGGCAGGGTCGCCGGCGGGATGTGCTCGCCGGCGAAGACGAGGTGCTCGTAGACCTCGTCGCTGACGCAGACGAGATCGTGCTCGACGCAGACCTCGGCGACCGCCTGCAGCTCCGCCCGGTCGAACACCCGCCCGGTCGGGTTGTGCGGCGAGTTCCACAGCAGCACCCGGGCGCGGCCGCCGGTGCGCGCCACCGCGGCGCGCAGCGCGTCGGGGTCGAGCGCGAAGTCCGGCGGGCGCAGCGTCACGACGCTCCTGGAGGCGCCGGCCAGCGCGAGGCAGGCGCCATAGGAGTCGTAGTAGGGCTCGAACAGGATCACGGCGTCGCCGGGGTTGGTGAGGCCGAGGATCGCGGCGGCGACCGCCTCGGTGGCGCCGAAGGTGACGAGCACCTCCTCGGGCTCGAGGCCGTAGCGCTCGCGCTGGTGGCGGCGGATCGCCTCACGCAGGTCCGGGACGCCGGGCAGTGGGGCGTACTGGTTGGCGCCGCCGGGCAGCGCCGCCACCGCGGCGTCGATCACCGCGGCCGGTCCGTCCGTGTCCGGGAAGCCCTGGCCCAGGTTGATCGCGCCGGTTCGCTCGGCCAGCGCCGTCATCTCGGCGAAGATCGTCGTCCCGAGCCCGGCGAGCCGGTCAGCGCGTGTCTGCATCGCCGCATCCTCTCACGGCGATGCCCGCCGGTCAGGCGCCAGCCCGGGCGACGAAGGCGAGGACCCGCTGCATGCGGTTGAGCAGCTGGCCGCTCGGATACCAGGACTCGTCGATCTTTACGAGCAGCAGCTCGGCGTAGTCGGCCACCTGCTCGGAGGTGTAGAGCGCCGCCTCGATCCGGTCGAGCAGCTGGTGACTCGGGTAGCGGTCCTGGCGCACACGCTCCATGAGGACATCGAGGTACCGCTGCTGGGTGGCGTCGCTGGCCATGGGGACTCCCTTCGCTCGCGCGTTCTAGAGCAGGTCCCCGAGGGGACCCAGGTTCAGGTTGAGATCGGCGTCGGTCAGGCCGAAGTGGTCCTTCAGCTCCTGCATGCGCTCGGAGAGCGCCATGAACGTCTGCCCGAGCCGCTCGACCTCCTCGTCGCTCAGGGCGCCGGCCTCCATCCGGTGCACGGCCTGGCGCTCCATCAGCTGGCGCAGGAGCTCGACGATCGTCAGCACGAGCTGCACGAGCCCACGCTCGACCTGCTCGGGGTCGGCGGAGACCCGGGTCATGCCTCGAGGCCCCCGACGAAGGAGTACGGCGGCCAGGGCCCGCTCCAGCTGAGGCGGTGCTCGGCGCGGTCGGCGAGTTCCGTGAGCCGCTCGACGAACGCCGGTTCCTGGCCGTGGTCGACGAGATACGCGGCGCTGACCGAGGCGGGGTGGCCGGGGCTCGGCGCCGCCCGGACGACCCGCTCGCGGGCGGTCTCGCGCAGGGTGTCGTCGAGCCAGTCCCGCAGCTCGCGCCGAGCCTGCTGCTCGATCAGGCGGGCGTGCAGGTACGCGGCCCCGGAGGCGGCCGCGGGCTCCCCGGGCGCCGCGGCGGCGTGCGTCGCCTGCACGCCGAATTCCACGGCCCCGTCGAGGTGCGCGAGCGCCGCCGCGAACTCCCGCCGGCGCGAGGTGAGCAGGGCCCGCACCCGGTTCTCGTCCTCCACGACGCTGCCGAAGCGCATCGGCAGGATCGTGTGGTGCGCCATCACCGTCTCGACCGTCTCCTCGTAGCGGACGAGCTGCGCGAGATCGGCCCTGAGGGGCTCGCGCACCGGCTCGGCGAGGGCGCGTAGGCCCGCGGCGCAGATCTCCTGCAGCTCGGCGGCGGCCGGGGCCCGGGCGTCGTCGCGGCTGATCGCGTAGACCAGCACGCTCATTTCGGTGCCGCCAGCCTGTCGATGGCGGACACGACCACGCGGAGGTCGAGGGCGACGAGATCGATGTCGGCGGCGCAGAGCGTGATCTGCCCCTGAATGACGACGCCGCCCTGGAGCAGCCGGTCGAGGAGATCGATCAGAGCGACGTCCCGATCGGCGACGGTCACGGCGCTCACCGCGCCCCTCCCACGGCGGCGGGGACGAAACTGTACGGCGCCCACGGGCCGGTGAGCCGCAGCGCCACCCCCCGTGGCGCGAGCGCCGACCCGAGCTGCGCGGTCCGCTGCGTGAAACGCGCGCGGTCCGCGTTGGCCACGAGGTAGACCGCGTTGAGGACCATGGGGGTGTCGCGACCGCTCGCCTCGGGGCGCTGGGGCGCGCCCAGGCGGGCGGCCAGCGCCAGCCCGCTGAGCGCGTCGTGCAGTTCCTCGCAGGCCCGGGCGATCTCCGCCTCCGCGTGCTCGGCGGCGTGTCGCTGCCGGAGCCTCGTCTGCAGATAGGCGGTGCCGCTGGCCGTCTCCCCGGGCTGCCCTCCCGGGCGGGGCGGGGCCGCCGGGGTCTCCGGCACGTGGAAGGCCTGGACGCCCCACTCGAGCGTTCCGCTCAGTTCGGTCAGCGCGGCGAGCAGGCCCTCCTGGTGCTCGTCGAGCATCCGGCGCAGCCCGGCGTCGTCCTGGTAGACGGTGCAGAGGCGCATGGGGATCGGCGTGCACGCGGCCAGCACGGCGTCAAGCACCTCCTGGTGGCGGCGGGCCGTTCGCTCGACCCAGTCCATGTCGGCGAGGCGCTCGCGCAGCGGCTCCTCGTCGAAGCGGTCGAGGTCGACCCGGGAGACGATCGCGCAGATCCCACCCTCGCACCGCAGCTCCACCGGGCGAGCGGAGTCGACCCCCGGCAGGTCCGGCGCCCGCTCCAGCGCGCCACGCGGCACGAGCCCGTAGACGTAGAGCCCGGTCTCACTCATCCTTCGCCGTCATCGTCTCGCCGTCGCCCACGCCGATCGTCCGCTCGAGGCGCGCGAGGCGCTCACGCAGCTCCCGGTTCTCGGACTGGAGCTGTTTGGCCCCACCCGAGAGCATCGGATCTCCCTCCCACCAGTTGATGCCCATCTCCCGGGCCCGGTCGACGGAGGTGATGAGCAGACGCAGCCGGATGGTGAGCAGCTCGATGTCGAGCAGCCGGATCTGCACGTCCCCGGCGATCACGATCCCCTTGTCGAGCACCCGCTCGAGGATGTCGGCGAGATTCGCGGGCCCCCCGCCCCGGGGGTCCATGTCGGCGCGGTGATAGGAGAGCGGCCGGCCGAGGCTCTCCGGTTCGAGCCCGGGCATCAGTCGTCGTCCGCCTGTCCGCGGGTGTAGCGGCGCCGGCGCCGGTAGCCGGAGAGCTCGCCGTCGCCGTCGAGGCTCACCTCGTAGGCGCCGAGCACGTCGGTGGAGTTGGGGATCCGGGCGAGCTCGACGACCTGCACCGTCACCTGCCAGTCCCCATCCTCGCCGCGCTCCACGCCGAGGACCGACTCGACCGGGTGGCCGAGCAGCTCGGGAAGCTCCCGGCGCACGCGCTGGATCGCCTCGGTCGCCGTCAGCCCCTTGCCCGAGCGGCGTCGGGAGGAGGCGTTGGACTCAGCCATCGCCATCCTCCACGGGGTCGGGGTGCATCAGCTCGCGCCGGCGCGCGGCGGCGACGGCGAGCCGGTCCAGGAGCTCGCCCTCCCGCGCGGCCCGCTCCCGCTCGTCGAGCCGACCATCGTCGCCGTCAAGCTCGAGCTGGAGCAGCTCGGCCCGGATGCGCTCCTCGTCGTAGAGCTGACGCTCGGCCTCGTCCTGCAGTTGACCCGCCACCCAGGCGAGCCCCCGGACCGGGGCCAGGGGCAGCGTGAGCACCCCGGTGATCAGGCCCATCTCACACCGCCTCGAGACGGACGAAGGAGTGTGGGGGCAGCGGACCGGTGTAGCGCAGGCGCATGCGTCGCTGCTGGCGGCGGCCGACATCGTCGACGGCCGCGTCAAAGGCGTCCATCCCCTCGCGGGGGATCAGGAAGGACGCGCTGAGCGCCATCCGCTCGTGGCGCGGCTCGCCGAGCGCCACGTCCTCCGCCAACGGCGTGAGCCGGGCCAGGATCTCCTCGGCATCCCGGCGCCGGCGGGCGTCGATGGCGGCCGCGATCATCTCGCCGAGACGGATCTGCTTGAGGTACGTTCCCCGCCCCGTCGCGTGGAACGCCGCGATCTCCGCCTCCTCGGCCATGATCTCGCGCAGCAGGGGCGCCTCCTCGTAGGTCGCCCGCAACGTCAGCTCGACGCGCCCGTCGAGCCGGTCGAGCTGCGCGAGCAGCTCGGCGCGGTGGGGCGCGAGGAACTCATCGCGGAGCGCCCGCTCGCCGTCCATGATCACCCCGAAGCGCATCGGCAGCACGGTCGTGTCGGCGAGCACCGCCTCGAGCACGTCGCTGTGGGCGGTGAGCGCCTCGCGGCCGAACCCGGGCGCGTCGTCGGGCACGCCGCTGACGACCGCACCGACCCCGCCGCTCACCACGAGCCGAACGGGCCGGCCGCCGATCCCGGGCTGCCTGGCCGCGGCGGCACCGAGGCCGCGCGGCGCCGCCGCGACCACCCCGTACACATAGACGGGCGCGGTGCTCACGAGCTCGAGCGCCCTCGACTCGAGGTGCTGCGCGAACGGGAGCGGCCACCCGAGCCGGAACCGCCGCTGCGGGCGGACGCGCTGCTCGTCCGCGACCCGGAGGATCCGCCGCGCGAGGCGCGGGAGGCGCCGTCCTCCCCGCCGTCCGCCTCCTCGCCGTCCGCCTCCTCGCCGCCGCCCTCCTCGTCACCGCCGCCGGAGCCGAACAGGGTTTCCCTGGCGCCCTGCAGCACGCCCCTGGTCTTGTTCTCGGCGCCGCCCTCGGTCATGTCGTCCATCAGCTCGGGCAGACCCTCGTCGTTGGAGGACTGGAGCAGGTCGAGGCGGTTGACGGCCTCGGCGAAGCGCAGGTACGTGTCGACGCTGGCGAGCACGATCCGGGCGTCGACCGTGAGCAGCTCGATGCCGACGAGCGACACGCGCACGAAGACGTCGATCACGAGCCCCTTGTCGAGGAGCACGTCCACAATCTCGTAGAGCCCGGCGCCGCCGCGCTGTACGTAGCCCGCGCCCGCTCCTCTCTGCATGGCCATTGGCATCAGGGATTACCTCCCTCGTGGGTTAGCGCGACGGGGAGTCTCCGTCGCCGGCGTACACATCGGGGCTGACGACCTCGAGCTCCGCCTTGAACCTGCGCAGACGCCGGAGCGCCCGCCGGTCGGCGAGGTGGGTCAGCAGCAGGGCCGTCTCGGCCAGGTTGCGCGGCATCACGTCGAGGGTCAGCTCGATCCGCGTCAGACGCTCACCGAGACGGTGGAAGGTGACCAGGCCCGCGCAGTCGGACCCGGCGGTGGATCGCCAGGCGAAGCTCTCCTCCTCGCGCTCGTCGAGGATCTCCGCGGACCAGTCGCCGCCCTCGGCCCGACCACGCAGACCGTCCGCGGTCCGCGTGATGTCGGCCACCTCGTCGACCCCCTCCGGCAGGAAGCCCAGCTCCATCCAGCGTCGCCAGGCGAACTCCAGCGGGACCGCCACCTCGACCGCCTCCTGGATCGGGAGCGACGGCCGCACCGTGCCGAGTCCGCCCCGGCGCGGCTCGACCGTCCGGGAGGCCTGGCCGAGCCGCTCGACGGCTTCACTCGCGGTGGGTGGGAGATGGTCGGGCAGGGAGGCGGCGGCGGCCTCCGCGAGTCGACGCAGCTCGTGCCGGCCCAGGCGCCGTAGCAGCCAGAGGGCGAGCCGGGACCACCTCGGCAGGTGGGGGGTGGGGAGCGAGATGCCCTCACCCCCGAGGCGCTCGCGCACCTCGCCCTCGAGCCGTTCGGGCAGACCCGCACCCGACCCGCCGCCCCCGGGCCCGGTCCCGGAGCGGAGGCCTGGACGCCCGTCGGCCGGACCCCCGGCGTCGCCGGAGCCGCGGCGCTTCGGTGTCGCCGCGCTCGCCGGACTTGCCGACTGCGGCACCCCGGGCTTCCGCGCCGGGCGCGGCCGGTGTGGGCGCACGGCATGTTGCTCGCGCACCTCGCTCATCTGACGGAGCTCCGCCTGCGCCATCTCAGATCCTCACCCGCCGATGGCTCGGCCGATTTCCTCCGCTCGCTCCCGCGCGGCCTTCACCTCGCCCGCGAGGTGGCCGAGCTGACGCCCCGCCTCGCCCACCTGCTTGGTGAAATCGGCCAGGTCGACCTTGGCTCCCGGCAGGGGAACGCCGAGGATCTTGCGCTGGCGGCGGAGCTTGGTCCGAGCCAGCACGATGCCGCCGGCCACGCCGGCCGCGGCCGTGGTCACCGGCAGCACCACGGTCGTGAGGACGGTCTTGACCGTCCCGTTCATGCTCGGCATGCTCTGCATGCTCGGCATGCTCGGGGCGCCCAGATGCGGCAGGCTGCTCATGAGGCCCTCCCGGCTGCTCTGTGCGGCGCCGCCCTGGCCGGCCGCCGCACCGTTCTGATTCGACCCGGATCGCCCGCGCGAGGCTCGACCGCTCCCGGTTCCCGATGCACTCCTGCCTGCGCTCGAACTCGACGTCGAGCGCGAGCGCCCTGACGTACGACTGCTTCCGCTCTTTCCGCCTGACGTGGTCGCGGCCATCACTCATCACCTCGTTTCAGGTCTTCCCCGGTGGGCAAAGACGTTCTGTCTTCAGTACCCGGCTGCATGGCCGCTCACGCCCGCGATCCCCGGTGGGGAGGCGTGCGCGGGCGTTGGCCCTCGCCGGCCCCTCGCGCGCGGCTGGCGCGGCGTCGCCGCGAGCTCTCGGCCGCCTGGCTGCGCCGGACCGGCGGGCCGGCCGGTTCGGCGGTCGTGTCCGCGGGCGTCGAGGCGGCCCGTGCCACCCCGAGGTCCTCGCCGGGTTCCTGCTCGCCCGCGTCCGGCTCGTCGCCGCCCTCGGGTTCCTCGCCGCCGCCCTCGGGTTCCTCGTCACCGCCCTCGGGGTCGTCGAGGTCCGCGTCCTCCTCGCGCCGGAGCTCGTCGAGCAGCTCCTGCAGCGGCACACGGCTGGCCAGCGCGTCGAGCAACTCCTGCCGGCGGTCGGGGCTCAGCGCCACCCGGGTCGTCGTGACGATCCCGACCCCGAGCAGGATGGCCCGCAGCGGGCGCAGCCGGCGGCGGTGCGGTGGCGGGGTCGGTGTGGGCGCGAACGCCTCGGTCAGGGCCGCGTGGGCCGCGGCCACCGCGCACCGGCGAATATCGATTGGCATGCCTGGCTCACCGTCCATGTTGGTTTCGACTGCGCGACCGCGGTCGCTGTCTCACCCGCCGTGGGCTCGTCCCCGCGTGCGAGACCCTGGACCAGAAGTCGTCGTCGAGCGGGCCCTCGGGAGGGGGCTCCTCAGCCGGCGGTTCCCTCGTCCTACCCGATCGCAGCGCGAGCGGAACCAGGGCGGCGAGCGTTGCGCCGAGGACAACGCCCCTCACGCCGGAGAGGTCGGTCCAGACGGCCGCGTCCCGGAGCCGACCGAGCATCCCAGCGAGCGGGCCCCTGCGGCGGCGACGCGCCCTGCGGAGCAGACGCCGCCCGGAACGGCGGAGCCCTCGTTGGATGCCTGACGCCACCGGACACCTCCCGACTTCGGTTCTCGCCAGGAAGTACCCGGCACCGCTCACCGGACAAACCGCGGAGATCGTCATGACCGGCTCAGCCGCCGGCCGGAGGCGCCTCGCCGGCGCGCTCAGCGGCAGTGCCGGCAGATCCCGCGGAGCACGACCTCGTGCTCGGTCGCGGTGAAGCCGAGACGACGCTCGAGCGCGCCGATCGCCCGCTCGAGCGCGTCGTCGTCGAAGGGCACGAGCAGGGCGCAGCGCTCGCACACGAAGTGGTGGTGATGGTGGTCATGCTGCTCGAGCGCGGCGCGCTCGTACCGGGCCAGGCCGTCCCCGAGGTCGACGCGGGCGACCAGGCGCAGGTCCTGGAGCACCTCGACGCCGCGGTAGACGCTCGCGATGCCGACCGGGCGGTCCACCAGGCCGCTGCGCCGCCACGCCGCGAGACGGCGGTCGATCTCCTGGACGGTCAGCGCGCAGTCCTCGCGCGCGAAGAGCTCGATCAGCACGTCGCGAGCCGCCCCTCGCCGATGCCCCGCCTGGCGGAGCAGCGCGCGGGAGCGATCGACCCATGCCCGCTGCTCGCGGGTCAGTTCGCCGGTGGCGCTCACGCTCGCGGATGATAGGGCTCTCACCACGCCGATGATAATGAGAATCAGAATCATTATCGTTACTGTTGACGACGATGCTCCACGTCCGCCTCCACCCCCACCCACGCCGCGCGTTCGCGCTCCTGCCGTTCGCGGTGATGGCCCTCGCGGTGGCCGGCTGCGGCGCGACCGCGTCGAGGCCACCGGCGTCCGGGGGACGGATCAGCGTCGTCGGAGCCGAGAGCCAGTACGCGAACGTGCTCGCTCAGGTCGGGGGCCGCTACGTCGCCACGACGGCGATCCTCCGCAATCCCGCCGTCGACCCGCACACCTTTGAGGTCAGCCCGAGCGTCGCGCGAACGATCGCCGGGGCCCGGCTGATCGTGCAGAACGGCCTGGGCTACGACGCCTTCATGACCCAGCTCGAAGCCGCCTCGCCCGCGCCCGGCCGGCGGGTGATCGACGTGCAGCGGCTGCTCGGACTCCCCGCGGCGACCCCGAACCCACATCTCTGGTACAACCCGCGCGCCGTCGCCGATGTCGCCGCGGCGGTCGCCAGGGACCTCGGCCGCCTCGCCCCCGCCCACGCGCGCTATTTCCGCGCCCGGGAGGCGCGGTTCCGGCGGGCGCTCGCCCCGGTCTTCGCCGCGCTGTCGGCCTTCCGGCGGGCGCACGCCGGAGTCCCGGTGGCGAGCACCGAGCCGGTCGCCAACGACCTCCTGCGCGCCGCCGGGGTGCGCAACCTGACCCCGTGGAACCTGCAGGCGGATCTGATGAACGGGGTCGATCCCGCCCCCCAGGATCTCACGACCGAGGACCGGATCATCCAGACCCGCCGGATCCGGGCGATCGTCTACAACCGCCAGGTCACCGACACGGTGACGCAGTCGTTCCTGCGCGCCGCGGCGGCGCGCCACATCCCGGAGGTGGCGGTGTACGAGACGATGCCCCAGGGCTACGACTACCAGTCCTGGATGCTCGCGGAGCTCGCGGCGCTCGACCGCGCCGTCTCGACCGGACGATCGACCACGAGCCTGGCCCGATGAGCCTCGGGGGCGATGTGGGCCTGCGGGTGCAGGACGTGACCGTCGAGCTCGGGGGCCGGCGAGTGCTCGACGAGGTGCGCTTCGAGCTCCCGGCGGGCACCCTGACGGGCCTGATCGGCTCCAACGGCGCGGGGAAGACGACGCTGATGCGGGTCATCCTCGGACAGCTCTCCCCGACGCGCGGCGCCGTCCTGCTGCCGGACGTGGCCGGCCACCGGGCCGTCGGGTACGTGCCGCAGAAGTTCCTCCTCGACCCCGACATGCCGGTGCGCGGCCGCGATCTCGTCGCGCTCGGCCTCGACGGGCACCGGCTCGGCTTCCCGCTGCCAAACCGGGAGCGGCGCCGGCGGGTGGCGGAGATCCTGCGGGCGGTCGGCGCGGAGGCCGTGGCCGACGAGCGGGTCGGGCGGCTGTCGGGCGGCGAGCAGCAGCGCATCCTGATCGCCCACGCGCTCGTCAGCCGGCCGCGCCTGCTCCTGCTCGACGAGCCGCTCGCGAACCTCGACCTGCGCAGCGCGCGGGAGGTCGTCGACCTGCTCGCGCGGGTCGCCCGCGAGCAGCGGGTCGCCGTCCTCATCTCGGCCCACGAGATGAACGCGCTGCTGCCGGCGATGGACCGCGTCATCTACCTGGCGGACGGCCGCGCCGCCTGTGGCACCGCCGAGGAGGTGGTGCGGCCGGACGTGCTCAGCCGTCTCTACGGACACCGCGTCGAGGTGATCCGGGTCGGCGGGCGCGTGCTCGTCATCGCCGGCGACAGCGACGACGCCGAGCCGAGCCATCCTCACCACCACGACGGAGCATTCTGAGCGGCGATGGGCGCGGTACTGCGAGCGATCGTCGAACCCGGGTTCTTCGCCAGCCCGGTCGTCCGGGCCGCCGTCGAGCTGGGCGGCGCGGTGACCGTCGTCGCCGCGCTCGTCGGCGTCTTCACGGTGCTGCGCGGCCAGTCGTTTGCGGCCGAGGCGGTGGGGGACATCGGCGCCTCCGGCGGGTCGAGCGCCTTCCTGGTCGGCGCCGGGCCGCTCGCAGGCTTCGTCGCCTTCTCGGCCGCGGCGGCCACGGTGCTCGAGCTGATCGGCGTGCAGCGCGCCCGCGGCCGGGACGTCGCGACCGGCATCGTGCTCGGGCTCGGCTTCGGACTCACCGCGCTGTTCCTCTACCTCGCCAGCAGCCGCGAGAGCGCGAGCGGAGCCACCGCGACGATCCTCTTCGGCTCCATCTTCGCCATACCGGCGACGGCCCTCCCGCTCGTTCTGCTCCTGGGCGGCACGGCGGTGCTCCTGCTCGCGGTGATCTACCGCCCGCTCCTGCTCGTGAGCATCAGCCCCGAGCTCGCCGCCGCCCGCGGGATCTCCGCCCGCCTGGTGGGGTTCGCCTACCTGCTGGCGCTCGCCACGGCCGTCGCCCTCGCCGCCGAGACGATCGGGGCGATCCTCTCCACCGCACTCGTCGTCGGACCGGCGGCGAGCGCCCTGCGCCTGACCAGCCGCCCCGCGCGCGCCCTCCTCGCCGCCGCGCTGATCGGTCTCGCCTGCACCTGGGGCGGGCTGCTGCTCGCCTGGGACAGCTACTACTGGCCGCCGCTGCACCACGGCTGGCCGGCCAGCTTCTTCATCGTCGCCCTCGTCGTCCTCAGTTATCTCCTCGCCGGAGCCTGGACGCACCGACCCGGCCGCGGGAGGTAGGGCCATGTTCAGCGGCACGATGCCCGACGCCTGGATCGTGGGGACGATGGTCGCCGTCGTCGGCGGCGCGATCGGCTTCTTCGTGGTGCTCCGCGGGGCCGCCTTTGCCGCCCACGCGATCCCCAGCGGTTCGTTCGCCGGCGCCGCCGGCGCCACCCTGGTCGGCGTCTCCACGCTGCTCGGACTCGGCCTCTTCGCCGTCCTGGGAGCGTTCGGCATCGCCGGGCTCAGCCACCGCGGACGGCGGGACGTCGGCACGGCGCTCGCGCTCGTGCTGCTGCTCGGCCTCGGAGCGCTCTTCGTCAGCCTGAGCGCCGAGCCCGCCTCGTCGATCTTCGCCCTGCTCTTCGGCGAGGTGCTCGCCGTCGGGCGCGGCGAGCTGCTCCCGACCGCCGCGCTCACGGCCGTCTGCCTGGCGGCGCTGGCGACGCTCTGGCGCCCGCTGCTGCTCGCGTCCGCCCTGCCGGAGGCGGTGGTGGGCGCGCGGGCGGTGACGCTCGACCTCGCCTTCCTGCTGCTCGTCGCCCTCGCCACGACGATGACGGTGCCGGTGGTCGGCACGACCCTCATCTTCAGCGTGCTCGTGGCCCCGGCCGCCACCGCGCGCTCTCTCGCCGGGACACCGGGGCGCGCGCTGAGCCTCTCCGTGATCACCGCGCTGGCGATCGTGTGGAGCGCGACCGCCCTCGCCTACCTCACCGAATGGCCGATCGGGTTCTTCGTCGGCAGCCTCGGCGCGGCGGCCTTCCTCGCGGCCCGGCTCGGCACGAGCCCGGCGCGGGCCGGCGGGTCGCGCCGGGGATCGCGCAGCTCCGCCGCTCAGAGCTGAGCGCAGAACGTGTAGATCACCATCGCCCCGACGATCAGGACGAAGATGCGCAGCGACCAGAGGGCTGTGTGGGCCCGCCAGCCGATCTCGGCCGGCGGCAGCGGCCGGCGCCGATCCGCCGCGAGCTGGTCGCGCTCGAGGAACATGATCAGCTCCTCGTCCTCCTCCTCGCGCGCGCGAGACGACATCACGCCCCGCCGCCGAGGACGTGGATCTGCAGGAGGAACGAGTCGATGCCGTACGCCGCGCCGCACACCGAGACGACGAGCACGATGCCGAGGGCGAGCACGTTGGTCCGCAGCCCGTTCACCCAGCGGCCCATCAGCTGGCGGTCGTTGGCGAGCATCAGCACGAACACGAGCGTGAACGGCAGCAGCACGGTCGCCAGGACGTTGGCGTTCAGCGCGATCGAGAGCAGCGGCACCCCCGGGAGCAGGATCACGGCAGCCGCGACCGCCGCCACGAGCACGTTGATCGAGTAAAACGGCGCGGCGTCGCGCGGGCTGAGGTTGAAGCTGGTGCCGCCACCGAGGCACTCCCCCACGGCGTACCCGGTGCTCGCTGAGATCGTGAGGATCGCCACGGCGCCCGCCTCGACCATGCCCAGGGCGAACAGCGTGCCGACGGTGCCGCCCGCCCGGTGCCCGAGTGCCAGCGGAAAGCCCGCGCCGGCGAATCCGTTCACGCTCGTCCCGCCGTGGCCGAACAGGGCCGCGCCGGCGACGAGGGCGCCGCAACCGAAGAACGCCGCGAAGACCCCGCCGACGATCGTGTCGAGCCGCCCCTGGCGGAGGTCGCGCGGAGTCAGCCCCTTGTCGGCCGACGCGCTCTGCTGGAAGAACACCATCCACGGCGTGACGGTGGCCCCGATCGTCGAGGCGAGCAGCAGCAGGAGCTCGTTGAAGCTCCCGCGCGGCAGCGGCGAGAAGGTGACGAAGGCGTGACCGAGGTGCGCGAGGCTCGGCCGGACGAGGATCGCGCAGACGAGGAACAGCCCATTGAAGGTGGCGAGACCGAGGACGATCCGCTCCCACCGCCAGTAGCGCCCACCGCTCAGGGCGAAGACGACGAGGATCACGCCGAGCAGGGCCGCCACGCCGGCGCCGAGGTGGAAGTAGGCGAGTCCGACGCGGATCGCCACGAACTCTCCGATCAGCGTGACGAGGTTGGTGAAGAGCAGGTCACCGGCGGCCAGCCACGCCCAGGAGCTGCCGTAGCGCTCACGCACGAGCTGCCCGAACCCGCGGTGCGTCACCGCACCGATCCGCATGCACATCTCCTGGCAGACGATCGCCATCAGGAACGTCACCACGATGAAGGGCAGGAAGAACCCGATCCCGTCGATCGCCCCGGTGGCGGTGTAGGAGATCATGCTCGGCCCGTCGTTCTCGCCGAGCATGGCGAGGATTCCGGGCCCGACGAGCAACCACAGCAGATACCAGCGTGAGCGCCGCCCGCGGGCCCGCTGCACGCGCGAGCGGTCGAGCGAGCGGGCCACGTCCTCGCGCGTGAGCTCGGCGAGCTCGCCGGGCAACGCGCCCGAGGGGATGGTGTCGGAGGGGGCGGGACGCTCCATTTCCCTTCGGAAGCTTACCGTGAAGTTCACAGGCTCAAAATCGCCGTTATGGTGGCGGTGTGAGTTAAGCTTGATCGGGTGTCGACGACCGAACCCATCCCCGCCTCGGCGCCGGTCGAGGACTACGTCAAGGCGATCTACGCGCTGACCCTCGAACCCGAGCAGACGGCGTCGACGAGCCAGATCGCCGACCGCCTCGGCATCACGGCCGGCTCGGTCTCGACGATGCTCAAGCGGATGGACAGCTCGGGGTTGGCCGAGCACGTCCCGTACCGGGGCGTGCGCCTGACCCCGACGGGCCGCCACCTCGCCCTCGCCGTCATCCGCCGCCACCGCCTGCTCGAACTGTTCCTGGCCACGAGCCTCGACATCCCCTGGGAGGACGTCCACCGGTTCGCCGACGCGCTCGAGCACGCCGCCTCCGACGACCTGATCGAGCTGATCGCCGTCAAGCTCGGCGACCCGGTGGCGGACCCCCACGGCGACCCGATCCCGAACCGCCTGCTCGAGGTCGACGACCGCGCGCAGCCCACGCTGGCGGAGCTGCGGCCGGGGGAGCACGCGCGCGTCGCGCGGGTCTCCGACGCCGAGCCCGACATGCTGCGCTACCTCACCGAGCAGGGCATCGGCATCGGCGCGGAGCTCGAGCTGGTGGATCGCCAGCCCTTTGACGGCCCCTGCCTGGTGCGGCTCGGCGACCGGCTCGAACGCAGCCTCGGCCTCAGGCTGGCCCAGGCCATCCACGTAGAGCGGCTCTGAGCTCCTCGGCCACCCGCTCCGGGTGGTTGATCACGAACAGGTGGCTCTCGTCGGCGCGCACGCGCAGGCGGCGCCGCATCGCGCCGTTGCGCTTCGACGCCAGCGACAGGACCGCGGCGACGGTGTCGACCTCGGCGATCCGCTCGAGCGGCACGCGGGTCGAGACGATGTCGCGCCGGCGGTTGAATCGGTTGGGCATGAACAGCACCGCCTCCGAGGTCAGGAGGAGCAGGCCCGCCACCATCCGGTCCTCGAGCGAGAGCGCCGCCGGCCGCCGCCAGCGCACGCGCTCGCCCTCATGCAGCGTCGGTTCGAGGTTGATCAACCCCACCGCCGCCCTCCCATGCGTGCTCGAGCAGGGCGAGCAGCTGCTCGGCCGGCTGCGCTCCCGACATCCCGATCCGCCGATCCACCACGAACATCGGCACGCCGGTGATCCCGAGCTGACGTGCCGTCGCCTCGTCCGCGCGCACCGCACTCGCCAGCTCATCGCCGGCGAGCATCGCCCGGACCTCTCCCGCGTCCAACCCGACCTCGACGGCGAGCTCCACGAGCGTCTCGGCGTCGGAGAGCAGCCGGCCCTCGACGAACCGAGCGGCGAACAGGCGCTCGGTCATCTCGTCCTGCCGGTCGCGGCGCCGGGCCCACTGCAGCAGCCGGTGCGCGTCGAAGCTCGAGCCGATGCGCGCGTGCTCGAGGTCGTAGGCGAGGCCCTCCCCCGCCGCGACCGCGGCGACGTTGCGCTCCATCTCGCGCGCGCGATCGAGGCCGACGCCGTACTTGCCGGCGAGCAGCTCGGCGCCGGTGCCCGGCGTCTCGGCCGGCGCCTCGGGATCGAGCTCGAAGCTCCTCCACGTGACCGTCACCTCGGGGCTGTGGGCGAAGCGCCGCAGCGCCGTCTCGAACCGGCGCTTTCCGATGTAGCACCACGGACAGTTGATGTCAGACCAGATCTCTACGTCCACCGCGGACTCCGTTCAGGGCGGCCGCTCGCGCGGGCGGGAGCGGCCCGGGGTTTATTTCAGACCTACACAGGAAAGGAGTAAAGCCAACAACGAGAGACGGCCAAGCGGTCTCTCACGTGAGGGTGTCGGGCACACCAGATAGGAGAACAGGTCATGGGAGTCGGGACAAGCCTCGTTCTGATCGCGATCGGCGCGATTCTGCGGTTCGCGGTCACCGTTACCACGAGCGGCTTCAACATTCACACGATCGGCGTCATCCTGCTGATCATCGGCGGCGTCGGCCTCGTGCTCTCGATGCTCTTCTGGAGCAGCTGGGGCGGATTCGGCAACGGCTACAGCCGCGAGCGTCGTGTCTCCTCAGATGGACGCGGCGGCTACATCGAGCACGAGCGCGGCGTCTGAGCCGACCGGCTCGAACAGCGTGACAGAGGGTTCCGCGAGGCCCCGGCCGTTCTCGGCCGGGGCCTCGCCACGTGTTCGGGGACCCCGACGCCCGCTGAGCGCCCCCTCCGGCCGCGGTCGCTAGCCTGACCACCGACACCGCCCGCGAGCAGGAGGAGAGAACGGTTGAGCACCCCGGACACCGCCCCGTTTCGAGCAGATCACGTCGGCAGCCTGCTGCGTCCCCCCGCGCTCACGCAGGCCCGCGCCGAACACCGTGCCGGCCGGCTCGACGCCGAGGGACTGCGGGCGGTCGAGGATGCGGCGATCCTCGAGGTGATCGAGATGCAGCGCGCCGTGGGGCTGAAGTCGGTCACCGACGGCGAGCTGCGACGGACCTCCTGGCACATGGACTTCATCTACCAGCTCGAGGGGATCACCCAGGTGCAGGGCGAGTCGCTGCACGTCCAGTTCAAGAACGAGCAGGGCACGTATGACTACGCGCCGCCGGCGATGCGCGTCTCCGGCCGCGTGCGGCTCGGCCACACGATCTTCGCCGACGCGTTCACCTTCCTGCGCGACCACGCGCACCCGGGTCAGACGCCGAAGCTGACGATCCCCTCGCCGAGCATGGTGCACTACCGGGGCGGCAACGCCGCGATCGACCGCGACGTCTACCCCGACGTCGAGGCCTTCTGGGACGACCTCGTGCTCGCCTACCGGCGCGAGCTCGAGGCCGTGCACGGCCTCGGCTGCCGCTACCTCCAGCTCGACGACACGAGCCTCGCCTACGTCAACGACCCCGCGCAGCGTCAGCACATCGAGGCGATCGGCGGCGATCCCGAGCACCTGCACGAGCGCTACATCGACGTGATGAACCGCGTGCTGGCGGACAAGCCGGCCGATCTGGTCGTGACGACCCACCTGTGCCGGGGCAACAACCAGTCGATGTGGGCGGCCGAGGGCGGCTATGACTTCGTGGCCGAGGCGCTCTTCGGCCGCCTCGACGTCGACGGGTACTTCCTCGAGTTCGACGACGAGCGCTCCGGCACGTTCGAGCCGCTCCGGCACCTCCCGCGCGGGCACAAGCGCGTGATCCTCGGGCTGGTCACGACCAAGCGGCCCGAGCTCGAGGACAAGGACCTGCTCAAGCGGCGGATCGACGAGGCGGCACGGTACGTCGACATCGATCAGCTGGGGATCTCCGGCCAGTGCGGCTTCTCCTCGACCGAGGAGGGCAACAACCTCACGCTCGACGAGCAGAGGGCCAAGCTCGAACTGATCGTCGAGGTCGCCGCCGAGGTCTGGGGCCGGTGACGTCCCCGGGGCCGCACCGCCCCGGAGCTCAGGGCTTGAAGCACATCACGGCGATGACGGCGAGCACGAGCACGAGCGAGACGTAGTTCGCGATCCGGGAGGGTCGGTCCTCGAGCAGCGCCGTCAGCTCCGGCGTGCGCTCCGCTCCCTCGGCGGCGAGGCGGGAGGCGAGCTGCCGGGCGCGCTTGGGCCGGACCCCGCCGCGGGCGCCGAGGGCGAGCGCGGTGAGGAAGAGGACCTCCGAGGCGACGACCCAGAACGAGCCGTAGCGCCAGCGGCCGAGGTGCACGAGCCACAGCCCGCAGGCGCCGATCACGAGCGTCCCGGTACCCACCAGCGCCGCCCCGAGCCGGCTCAGACCGAGCAGGACCGCCACCTCCGCCGGGCGCTCGGCGCGACGGGCGCGCTCGAACGCGGCCCCGGCGAGCACGATGCCGGAGACGAAGGCGAGGACGCCGAGGATGTGCAGGAAGAGGACGGCGTCGTACATCGGCGGCTCAGAGGGAGCGCAGCGCCGCGCGCGCGGCGGCATCACCCGGCACCCCGTGCACGGCGCCCCCCGGGAAGGTGGCGGCGCTGGCCAGGAACAGGCCGTCGATCGGGGTGCGGTACGGCGAGACGCTCGGCAGCGGACGGAACACCGATTGCAGCCCCCCGTAGCTGCCGCCGCCGACATCGCCGTCGACCAGGTTGGCATTGCGAGCCTCGAGCTCGGCCGGGCCGAGCACGTGGCGGGCGAGGATCCGGTCACGGAACCCGGGGGCGAAGCGCTCCACCTGCCGCTCTACCGCCTCGACCGAGGACGCCGACGCGAGCTGCGCCCGGCACCCCACGGGCGCGTGGGTGTAGGCCCACGCCGTGTGCTGGCCCTCGGGCGCGCGCGTCGGATCGGCCACGCTCTGCTGCCCGAGCAGCAGGAAGGGCCGCTCGGGCACCCCCGCCCGCGCCTCGGCGAGGGAGCGCGCCGTCGCGGCCGCGTCGCCCCCGACGTGGACCGTGCCCGCGCCCCGCGCCGCCTCGGCGGCCCAGGGGATCGGCCCGTCGAGCGCCCAGTCGAGCTTCAGCGTCGCCGGGCCCGGCCGGTAGCGGACGAGGCCGGCGCGGTACCAGCCACCGAGCGCATCGCCGGTCATCCCGAGCAGCGCCCGGGGCATCACGTCGGCGAGCACCACCGTCGCCGGATGGCGGGTGCCGTCGGCCAGGACGACGCCCGTGACCCGGCCGGCGGAGGACTCGACCCGGTCGACGCGAGCACCGCAGACGACCTCGCCACCGAGCGAGCGCAGGTGGGCGACGAGGGCGTCGGTGAGCGCCTGCGCGCCGCCGCGCGGGCTCGGCCAGCCGACGGCGTGGCCGAGGAGGTTGAGATAGAAGCCGGCCACCGCCGAGCCGGCCGCGGTCACCGGGGCATCCCCGTGCGCCGCGGCGCCGAGCAGCCAGGCCCGCGCGCCCGAGCCGGCGAACAGGCGCCGGGCGAGCTCCGTGGCGGGGACCGCGACGAGTGCGCCGAAGCGGGCGGCCGCGAGCGGTCCGGTCTGCGCGAGCAGTTGGAGCGGGCCGCCGACGGGGGGGAAGCCGGAGAGCATCGTCGCGCGGACCGCGTCGAAGTGGCGCAGATACGGCCCGACGAAGCGCGCCCACGCGCGGCCGTCGCCCGGCCGGGCGCCCTCCAGCGCGTCCACCGTGCGCTCCAGGTCGCGATGGAGGCCGATCGCCCCGCCGTCCTCGAGCGGATGCGCCATGCACACCTCGGGATGCACCCACTCCAGGCCGTGATCGGCCAGCGGCAGCCGGGCGAAGACCGGCGAGGCGACCGCCGCCGGATACACCGAGGAGAACGTGTCGTGGCGGAACCCGGGGAGCGTCAACGCCTCGGTCCGCACGGCGCCGCCGGGGTGCGCCTGGGCCTCGAGGACGAGGGTGTCCAGGCCGGCCCGCGCGAGCGCGATCGCGCCCGCCAGGCCGTTGGGCCCGGCCCCGATGACGACCGCCCGGTGGCTCACCAACCCTACGCTACCTGCAGGGCCAGCTGATGAAGCATGCTGAGGGGCGTGAGGTTGCCCTCGCCCCAGAACGCGCGCAGCGCCTGGCGCCCCGCGGATCGGGCCGCCGGGTCCAGCGGGCAGGGCATCGGGTCCCAGGTGCCGGCGGCGCGCGCCCAGACCCGGCCGTCGTGGAGATAGAGCAGGAGCCGGTTGTGTCCCGACCCCATGAAGTGACCGGCGTGCGTCGTCAGATCGAAGCCCATGATCGGCTGCGCCGCGTACGGAAGCACCGCCGGCTCGCCCTGTCCGTAGCGCCACATCCCGTCCTCGACCCGGTCGACGTACGCACGCAGCGCCGCCCGGTCGCTCGGGGTGACGACCGAGCCGACGGTGATGTAGCCGCGGGTGAACAGCGGCCAGCCCGAGCGGGTGACGACGGCCACCTCAACCTCGAACGTCTGCCCGTCGAGGCCGCCGCGCCGCAGCGGTGTGTAGCGCCCGATCGCCGAGGCGTAGTCCGGCCAGGTCTCGGGCGCCGCGAGCGCGGTGAGCACCCGCTCGGCCGCGGGCATCTCGACGGCCGGGAACGTGTGCCAGACCTGCTCGTCCGGCGGCCCGGTCTCGGGGGTGAGCTCACCCGGCCGCGCGAGCGCGAGCCGGACCTCCGGGTCATACGCCGCACGATCCTCCACGGTGGGGAAGGCGATCCCCCAGCCGCGCCGGTCCGGGTCGCCATGAGCGTCGGTGAACCACTCCCCCAGAAGCGACCGCCCGCCCGCCTCGAGCTGCCCGCGCGACAGGGTTCCGCGCGCGCTCTCACCGCGGTCGAAGCGGTGGGCGCCGAACGCGCGATGGAAGGCGAGGAGGTCCGAGGCATGCAGCCGCCGGTGGCCCGGCTTGCGGTACCAGTACGTCGTGAGGATGCAGAAGGCCAGGCGCAGGTCATCGACGTCGCGCTCATCCGGCGGCCGGCGATGGTAGGCCGCGTTGAGGAAATCGGTGATCCACGGCGAGGCGTCCCGTCCCCAGATCGACGATCCGGCCAGACGGGAGAGGCGGATCGGCGCGGCGGGCCGCGGACCGCCGTCGGCGTCGTCGAAGCGACCCCCGGGCCGCGACGGAAGGTCGTCGATGTCCTCGTCGCGGTGATGCAGGCACGTCGCCATCGTGTCGAAAGGATCGGCGACCGCGGGGCGGCTGTGGTCTGGAATGGGACGCAGACTCGCTCCGTAGTTCCTACCGATGTGGCGCCACCGAACCCTCGTGGCTGGGGCTCCGAGGCGCGGCTGGGCCCGGGCCGAGCCCTCAGGGCGCGATCGACCGCCTCAGCTCCTGAACCATGTTCCCTCCGTCGACCACCAGGGACTGCCCGGTGATGTAGGAGGCGTCGTCGGAGGCGAGGAAGGCGATGGCCCGCGCCACCTCCTCCGGTCGGCCGGCGCGTCCGAGCGGGGTCGCCTCCGCGGCCTCGAGCTCCTCCGCTGTGGCGGATCCGGTCGCGATCCATCCGGGGGCGACGCTGTTGACGGTGACGCCGACCGGGCCGAGCTCGACCGCGAGGGCCCGTGTGAGCCCGTCGATGGCCGCCTTCGCGGCGCCGTAGGCGCTCTGCCCGGGGTAGCTCGCGAGCGTTCCGGTCACCGATGAGACGTTGACGATCCGCCCGCACGAGCGCTCCACCATGTGCGGCACCACCGCGTGCGTGACGTTGAAGAGGGTCGTGAGGTTCAGCGCGATGTGATGGTCCCAGTCCTCACCGGACATCGCCGCGAACCGAACCGTCGGGTCGGCGGTCCCCGTCTGCACCATCCCAGCGCCGTTCACGAGCACGTCGATCCGCGCGAATTCTCCGTGCACGTCCGCCACGAGCCGGCGGGCGGCTTGGCGGTCGCGCAGATCGGCGACGTACGCACGGGCCACCCCACCGAGCTCGCGAAGCTCCGCCGCGCGCTGGTGAATCCTGTCCGTGGTCGAGCTGATCGCCACGTCCACCCCGCGAGACACCAGGACCTTCGCCGTGGCGAAGCCGATCCCCGTCGCGCTGCCGCACCCGGTGATCAGCGCGACGCGACCCACCCGTCCACCCTCCGCGGCCGGGTCAGCTGCTGGCCAGCGGGCCGGCAGCTGAACTGAAGACCTTCGCGTCCGACCAGCGCCAGCACAGCCACGCCGTCACGGCCGAGACGAGCAGCACCGACGGCCAGGCGCCGATCGCGCGCGCGATCAGGTGGGAGAGCACGAAGGCGGCGAGACCCACGAGCGTCAGCCGCACGGCGGTGGCGTTGCCGTCGCGCCGGACCCAGAAGTAGATGCACGTGAGTCCGAACAGCGCCATCACGGCGCCGCCGAGCGGGCGCGAGCCGGTGCTCGTCGCCGTGCCGAACCCGGCGATCAGGCCGACGGCGGCGAGCAGGGAGGTGGGGACGCGCGTGCTCATGGGTGCTGCTCGTTATAGCGGTCGCGCCACTGGATCGCCTCGCGCAGCGTCCCCAGGTCGTAGTCGGGACCGCTCACGCCGACGGTGATCTCCGCCACGCCGGCCTCGGCCAGGCCGTCGGCGAGCGCGAGCGTGTCCCCGAACGTCCCGATCACGTGCTCGATCGTTGAGGGGTCGCGGCCCTCCCGCCGGCAGTGCTCGGCAAGGACCTCCGCCTTGTGGCGGTAGGCATCGAGGTTGTCGGCGAAGGTGTGCCACATCTGCGCGTGCTGGGCCACGAGCTTGAGCGTGACCTTCTCCCCGGCGCCGCCGATGAGGATCGGCACGGGGCCCACGGGCGCGGGGTTGCCCTTCGCCAATCGCTCCTTCAACAGCGGCAGGTCGCGCGCGAGCGCACGGAGCCGATCCCCGGCGGTGCCGAACTCGTAGCCGAACTCCTCGTAGTCGCGCTCGAACCAACCGGCGCCGACGCCGACGATCAGGCGGCCGTTGGAGAGGTGGTCGATGCTGCGGTGCACATCGGCCAGCAGCTGCGGGTTGCGGTAGGAGTTGCAGAACACGAGCGCGCCGATGCGAGCGCGCTCGGTGCTCGCCGCCAGCGCGGTGAGCGACACGACGCCCTCGAAGTGCTTGCCATCCGGGTCACCGCTGAGCGGGTAGAAGTGATCCCAGGTGTAGATGGTGTCGACGCCCAACTCCTCGGCCTCGCGCCATGCGCGCCGCATCGTGGCGAAGTCGGCGTGCTGGGGCTGGACCTGGACTCCGATGCGAACGGACACGCTGGCTGGCTCCTCTCGACGTGGGGTGTGATGCGCCCCTCAGGCTACGGAAGCGGCGTCGCGGGCGCGCAGGTCGAAATAGAGCAGGCTGATCAGCAGCGTGCAGAACGACTGGGCGAGAATCGAGAGCGCCAGCCCGAGCACGAGCGCGAACGCCGCCCGCTGCGACTCGATGGCGAGGGCGAGGTAGGTGAGCACCGCCTGGATCACCAGCAGGCCGAACACGCGCCAGAAGTTGCCCCGGGTGAGGCGGAAGCTCCGGCTGAGCGCCGCCGGCCAGGTGGTCGCGCCCGTGGCGGCCGCGGGCGCGACCACGGCGAGCCGCACCGCGAGGAGCACGCCGGGCACGATGAACACGAGCAGGCCGGCGAACTCCGCGAGGAAGGCGATGATGTCGGCCGCGGCCACGACGGGGAGCACCCGCAGCCCGCGGGCGAGCACGCCCGGGATCCGGGGGTCCCGGGCCTCGCCGAGATCGGAGAGGACCTGCATCTGCATCGCCGTCACGAACGGGTTGACGAGCGCGAGGTCCACCAGCGTGAGGACGAGCTCGGCGCTCGTGGAGACGTGGCTGGCCCGGGTCACGAGCGCGGCGACGACCCCGTAGGGGACGAGCACGATCGAGGCGAGGAGGAGGAAGAGCCTCGCCCGCTGGGCATAGAGGCGGAAGGCGAGGTCGAGGATCTGCCCGACCGTGCGCGGGCTCCTCAGGTCGATCTGCGCCACCGGATCGGTCAAGGCCGATCCGCGGCTGAGGCCGAGTGGAGGGTCGGCAGGGTTCGGCCGCTGGCGGCGTCGTTGGTGGAGTTGTTGCCGTACGCGAGCGCGACCGCGAGCACGGCGGCCACCACGATCACCGCCACCTTCCGCGGTCCCGCCCGGCGGATCTCCCGCCCGATCCTCGTCCACATGCCCGGCATTGTCGCAGCGGGAGCCGCCGAGTCGCGGCCCGTCGCTGACCCACCGGTGCGCTCAGCCGGCGCGCGCCGGGGCGGGCCGGCCGCCCAACGCCTCGCTGAGGAGCGCCTGGCGAACGCGCAGCACGTCGGCCTGGCGACGCGCGTCGGTGACGAACGGCGCGGGCACGAAGCGACCATTGCGGTCGGCGAACGCCGAGACACCGGGCGTCCACGCCCCGTCGGCGAGGAGGCCGAGCAGCTGTGCCGCGACGTCGCCTGGAGCGCGCTTGTTGCGCGTGAACGGGAGAAACAGGATCCGCAGGTGCAGCGGCGGTTGACGGAGGATCCCCGTGTCGGCGTTCCCCCGGCCCGTGGCCCAGCGCCGCAATGCCGTAACGCTCCCCGGACTGCGCGACGAGCAGGTCATTGGCCGTCTGCGCCTGACTGTGGGCGGCAAACCCGTTCGGCCGCGCACCGCGTCCCGGTCGGCGAACTCCATCCGCGCGCGCCTGGGGAGCCTCGTTACGAGCACCGAGATGTTCCCGGGGCGTCAGGTTGAGCTGTCGACTCAGCTCGCGCTGATGGATGCCCGGGTGAGCGTCGATGGTGAGCAGCACCTGAAAGGAGCGCCGGCCGGCCAGGCGTGATCGGCCCGCGGGCGCCCGCGGGGATCGCACCATGCGGCGACGGCCGCTACGATCCGGTCTCCCGCCCTCTTAGCTCAGTTGGTAGAGCACTTCCATGGTAAGGAAGGGGTCGACGGTTCGAGTCCGTCAGAGGGCTTTCGGAACCCCGCCAGATCCCGCGACCCCAGCGAGCAGGAGCAGACGCCCGGTCATGCACGGCGGTCTCGTGATCCTGATGCGCCAGTCCGTCGAGCGGATGCGCTACGCCAGACCGTGGCAGCAGGCACTGTTCGCGGCCGGCCCGATCCCCGCCGGTGCCGCGCTGCTCGTGGGGCTGCAGCAGCCAATCGCTCAGTTCACCCAACTGGAGGAGACACCGAGCAGGCGCTCTCAAGCTCTCAACGCGCGGGAAATTCGGTGGCGACGATGCGTTGGTCGTGGACCCCGTCGGCCTGTGGAGAGCACAGCCAGACGATGGGTGGCCCCATGATGCTGGGGTCGAGGAGCCCGGCTCTGGCCTCGGGGGCGATGTCATCGGGGATCATGCCGGTCGCGGTCGCGCCGCCGGGCAGCAGGATGTTGACGGTCACCGGGCTTGCGTCCAGGTCGGCCGCCATCACGCGGGCGAGGGCCTCCACCCCGGCTCCGGCCGGGCCGTAGGGCACAAACCCTCGACGGGTCATCGTCCGCTCGTTCATCGAGATCATCACGATCCGGCCTGAGCCGGCAGCGAGCATGCGCGGCGCGACCGCGCGGGAGACGAGGAACGACCCCGTCACCTTCGTGGCGAGCACGTCACGGAACCCCTCAGGGGACACCTCCCAGAACGCACGCGGGTCGGTCATGAAGCGCGGGTTCACCGTGCGCATCCCGATGCCGGCGTTGTTCACCAGCACCTCGAGCCCGCCGAGCGTGTCGTAGACCCTCCCGACGCCGGCGTCCACCGACGCCGCGTCACGAACGTCCATCTCGACCCCCACCGCGCCGATCTCGGCAGCGGTGGCCTCGGCACGCGTCAGGTCGCGGCTGGTGATCACGACGCGCGCGCCGGCCCTGACCAGAGCGACGGCCATCGCCCTACCGAGCCCGCTCGTGCCGCCCGTAACGAGGACACGGACGGACTCCAGCGCGGTACCCGTCACGTCATCGGTCATGGGGTCAGCACGCACCGCCCGCCGATGCTAACGAGCGCTTCGACGGCGGGCGCAGCTCGGGACATGGATCGCATCGGCGAGGGTTCGCGGCGCACCGGCCCGCGCGAGAAGATGGTGACCGTGAGCGGGTCCCGTCGATACTGGAATGCGCAGGCCGCCTCGTTCGATGACGCCCCGGACCACGGTCTGACGGAGCCGGCGGTCCGGGCGGCGTGGCGGGAGCTGCTGCTCCCCCTGTTGCCTGCAGCCCCCGCGAGCATCGCGGACCTGGGTTGTGGCACGGGAAGCTTGGCGGTGCTGCTCGCCGCCGAGGGGTACACCGTCAGTGGTCTGGATCTCGCCGAGGGCATGATCGAACGAGCGCGGGACAAGGCGGGAGCGGCGCAGCTGGCCGTTGACTTCACCGTCGGCGACGCGAGCCGCCCGCCGTGGCCAACCGGGAGCTTCGACGTGGCGCTGTGTCGGCACGTCCTCTGGGCGCTCGACGATCCCGCCGCCGCGCTTCGGCAATGGCTCCGTCTGCTGCGTCCAGCGGGGCGACTCATCGTCATCGAGGGACAGTGGTGGACGGGCGCCGGGATGCCCGCCGCGGCGGTGAGCGATCTCCTGGCGGCCGAGGGCCGCTCCGCGGCCGTCACCGTGTTGGCCGACCCCCGCCTCTGGGGGCGGGCGATCACGGACGAGCGGTATCTGGTGAGGACCCCCTGAGCCGGGCTCGAGGGCCTCGCTCGGTCATGCGACCCGCGCCCCTGGACCCGCGGGAGGGCCTGCCGAGGGGCGTGGCCGCGCATCGGGCGCGGTGATCGCGGCCGGCGATCGCCGGCCGCGATCACCGCAGCTACAGGGTCGAGTTGTCGATCACGAAGCGGTACCGCACGTCGGACCGGAGCACCCGTTCCCACGCCTCATTGATACCGCTCGCGGGGATCAGTTCGATGTCGGCACCGATGCCACGTTCAGCGCAGAAGTCCAGCATCTCCTGGGTCTCGCGGATCCCACCAATCGCCGAGCCGGCGAAGGCACGACGCTGGAGGAGGAGCGGGAACACCGGGACGGGCAGCGGCTCCGGCGGGGCGCCGACGTTCACGAGGGCGCCGTCCGTACTCAGCAGCCCGAGGAACCGCCCGATTTCGAGCGGCGCGCTGACCGTGTTGATGATGAGATCAAAGCTCCCGGCGAGCTGTTCAAAGGTCGCATCGTCGCTGGTGGCGTGGTAGCTGGTGGCCCCGAGCCTGAGGCCATCGTCCTTCTTGCGCAATGTTTGCGAGAGGATGGTGACCTCCGCGCCCATCGCCCTGGCCAGCTTGACCGCCATGTGACCGAGGCCGCCGAGCCCGACCACCGCGACGTGCCTGCCGGGCGCTGCGCCCCAGTGACGCAGGGGCGAATACGTGGTGATTCCGGCGCACAGGAGCGGCGCCGCGACGTCCAGGGCGAGGCTGTCGGGAACGCGCAACACGAAGTCCTCGTCGACGACGATGTGGTCTGAGTAGCCGCCGTGGGTGATCGTGCCATCGCGATCGGTTGAGCCATAGGTCCCGGTGTTGCCGCTCAGGCAGTACTGCTCCTCGCCTCGCCGGCAGTTCTCACACTCGCGGCAGGAGTTGACCATGCAGCCGACGCCGACACGGTCGCCGGGCTGAAAGCCGGTCACCTGGTTGCCGACCGCGGCAACGATGCCCGTGATCTCATGGCCCGGGATCGCCGGATAGGGCACCTGACCCCACTCACCGCGCGTGAAGTGGATGTCGGAGTGGCAGATGCCGCAGAACCTGATGTCGATCCGCACGTCCTTGGGCCCCAGCTCTCGGCGCTCGATCCGCAGCGGAGCAAGCGCCGCATCGGCAGCCTGGGCGCCGTAGGCGCGGGCGGTGGTCTTCCCCGGCGAGGCGAACGACGTAGTCATCTCGGTGGTTGTCATGCCTTGAACGTAGACCACCGGCAACCCATCTCACCGACGTTGTGACTGCCCCGAGACGGACCAGCGCAGGGCTGGCGTCAGCCTGAGGGCGGCCATCTGCTCCCAAAAGGGCGACCGCCGGAATGCCCACTGGGTGCGGCGGAGCCCCAGTTCACAGCTCGGTTGGGCGGTGGCTGGGGGTGGCTGGGCGGTGGTTGGGCGTAGCATGGAAGCGGTGCCCATCCTGCGACCAACGCCTCCGGCGGGTGAGCCGAGCCGGCTCGCCTGGGGCGACCCGCGATCCGAGCGGACGTGATGGGCGACCATCTGATCGTCGCTCACTCTGCGGTGCGGGGCTGTGCGGGGTACAGCCGCCATGATGCTCCGTCGATCCTGCTGGACGGGACATCCTTGGCGACCGACACCGAGCACGGTCGCGCGGTCACGGCCCAGCTGACGCGCCGTCACGGGACACTCGAGGAGGCGATCGATGCCGGGGCGTTTGCCCTCTCCGCCGCCGGCCTGCCCAGAAGCATTCACCGCCAGGCGCGCGCTGCGTGTGAGGACTACTTCTACCGGCGGCTCGGCCTCAGTCCGGAGCACGAGCTGGGCGGAGGCGAAGCGTTGGCTGAGGGCCGCGAGCTGATGCCCGAGCCGATGTACCGCGCCCTTGAGCAGATCGTGGGCTTCGTGGTCGACGGCGAATACGAGGAACTGCGCGCCGCGTCCGAGAACCGACTCACGGTTGAGGACCTGCGTCGCCGTGTCGAGGACGACTGCCCGGAGTCACTCGTGCTGCCGCCGCGGGAGAGCTATCGAGTCGAGGCGATCACCAGGTCCAAGGATCCTGACCTGCCGGGCTGGGCGTACTTCCTTGAGCTTTGGACGGACAGCGGCCCGTCACGCCTGCACCTCGAGGGTGAGCTTGAGGAATCGGGCGACCGGTTCAAGGCGACGTTGAACGACATCCTCCCCTGAAGGAGCACGGTCTGGGGGCCGCGCGGCCCGCGACCGAAGGGTCGAACGTCAGTTGCCGCGCGAAGGACGGGCGCCGCGGCACGCCCGGCGACCGGTGGAGCCGGCGCCGGCCCGCTTAACGCGGAAAGCCCACCCGTAAGTGGACTCTCGGCCATCAGAAGATCAGGCGGCTTTCGCGGGAAGGGGACATTCAGATGAAGGTCTCGCCCTCTGGTTGCCCTCGCTATCTGACTCCCACAGCGTAGCGCACCAGGCCCCGACCAGGCAGGGAACGGCTCCGGCGCGCTCCCCAACGATCGCCCGTGAACCCCCGTCACCGCGCTCGGCTTCAACCTGTGTTGACGCTCGGGTTGACGCCCGTCGACGCGAGCGCATAGCGTCGCCCCGGGACCGACCCACAGCGGCCCGCACAGGGTGGAGCGCAACCGGGATGAGAAGGCGGCAGGGGGCCCTTCGCCACGCCCGGTGGGGACCTCACCTCGTGAACTCAGCGGGTCCGCAGACGAGCGGAGGGACAGATGAGAACGCGATGGCTTGCGGCTATCACGGTTGGAGTGTTCGCCAGTGTGGCGGCACCGGCTCTGGCGGTCAACGCCACCCCCGGTCAGAAGATCACCACGACCACGACGCTCGACGCGTGTGGCTATTTCGTCGGCCAGCAGACCGCGAACAGGACGGACGTCAGCGGAACGCTGTACAGCGACAAGGGAACCTGGACCGGGGTTCTCAACAATTACGTCATGACCCCGGTGGCGAGTCTCGGGACGGTGACCGGTTCATACACCGATCGGTACAACCTCGACAGCAGCACGGGCGCGATCAGCGACGGCGTCGAGGTCTTCCGGTCCGGCGCGGGCATGATCACCCAGGACTACGCCTACGACCCCACCACCGGCTGGCACGTGACCGTGACGGCGACGGGCAGCCTGTCCTTTCTGACGAGCAGCACCAACGGCGACTGCTATTCCGGACCGTTCCCTCGCCCATAGCCGAGGAGCCGCAGACTCACGGCTGACCTCGGCCGTCTGACGGCCGCAGGCGCCCCGGCTCTGGCCGCGCGGCCAGAGCCGGGGTTCAGACCTTCGCGCCGCTCCCGCGGGGAACCGGTTCCCCCGCCGGATACCGCTGGTCGAGGTAGCTCCGGGCCACGGCGGCATCGATGTCGCCCGGCACCGGCACCACGCAGTGCGAGGCGTCCACCGCGCCGCGGGCGACCGCCTCCAGGCAGCGCGCCTGCAGGGCGAAGCCGAGGTCCATCGCCTCGATCGAGTTGCCGAGCGGCCGCGGGCCGGCGAGGTTGAACATGTGACCGCGGGCGATGAGATGGACACGGCGCCCATCGGCCAGATCGACGCTCATCAGGTCGTCCTCGTAGGACGACGTATCGCTGACCTCGCTCGCGGCGAGGATGCCGTCGACGTCGATCTCGTGCGGGAAGTGCCCGGCGTTGGCCAGCGTCACACCGTCGCGCAGGAGGGGCAGGTCGGCCGCGGTGATCACGCCCGCCTGGCCGGTCACCGTGACGATCAGGTCGGCGGACGCGATGGCCTCCGAACGATCCGGGGTGCGGAAGCCGTCGAGATGAGCCCGCAACCGCGTGACCGGGTCGACCTCGACGACCGTCACCTGCGCGTGGGCGCCACGGAAGTTGTGAGCGACCCCGCGCCCGCAGGCGCCATACCCGAACACGGTGACGTTCTCACCGTTCGTCGCGCGGTTGGTGAAGCGCAGATAGGACTCGAGCGCGCTCTGTCCGACGGCGTGCTCGTTCTCCGCGAACTGCTTGATCGGGCTGTCGTTGATCACCAGGATCGGCCGGCGCAGCTCGTCGCGCAGTGGCGCGAGCCGCATCCGTCCGGATGTCGTCTCCTCCGTCCCCCCGCGCAGGCCCGGGTAGGGGGAGTCGAGGAACGCCGCGAACAGGTCGCCGCCGTTGTCGAGGATCAGGTCCGGAGTCGCGGCGAGCACCTCACGCAGGTGGGCGTCGTGCACCTCGCGCGACTTGGTCGCCTCGCCGATCACGGTCACGCCGTATGCCCTCAGCACCTCGACCGCATCGGGCTGAGTCGTGTTCAGATTGCCGGTCGACACGACCCGCGCGCCGCCGCGGCGAAGCGTGAGGATCAGCGCGACGGTCTTGGCCTCGAGGTGAATCCCCGTGCCGATCGTCAGCCCCTGGAACGGCTGCGTCCGCTGGAACTCCTCAGCGATCGAGCGCAGAAGGCGGCAGTGCTCGCCGACCCAGTCGATGCGGGTGGCGCTCACGGGCGATGGCCGTCCATGCCGCGAGCGTACCGGTGGACGGTGATGGAGCCCGCTCGGAAGACGGCTCCCCCGCAGCTCACTCG
>DAIDJO010000096.1 GCA_027451345.1 Solirubrobacterales bacterium | reverse complement strand
GGGATGTGCTCGCTGATGAGACGGATGGCCACCGTCTCATCGTGGGCGACCGCTGCGGTGATTCGGCGTGCCATGGATGTCCTCGCTAGCCGATCGAGCCGACCGAGCCGACGGCGCCGACCTTGATGGAGTTGGTTGCGTTGATCGTCGGGCGCATCGCAAGCCAGAGCGTGTCCACGGCGGAGGCGGCGGTGACGATCAGTGCCTGCTTGTCGGTCAGCCGCAGCACGACGATGCCGCCGGAGTTGGCGATGATCGTGACGTCCTTGAGGAGCAGCTCCGTGGAGTTGCCCTTCAGCGCCATGATGTCGACGGTGTCGTCGGGCTGCAGGTAGCTCGTCAGGCCGTGCTCGCTATCAAGCGTGAAGGCGACGCCGCGCTGGTCCCCCTTGATGTAGGCCGTGATCGGGTTGGCCGCCGTCTTGGTGAAGTCGCCGACGGTGACCTGCTGGCCGGCCTCGATCGCGACGGAGGTCGTCTGCCCGGCGACGGCGGAGGGATCACTGATCGCCCCGAGCACGGCCTGCGACGCCGGCACCTGCGTGGACTTCAGCAGTCCGGCGGCTGCGATCTGGCTCTGCGGCGTGCCGGCCGGGATGTAGCGCTTCGCCACCCACACGGTGCTGTTCGGGGGCGCCACCACGGTGTTCTTCTGGTAGTGGGAGACGAACAGGTAGATGAGAACGGCGGCCAGCACGGCCGACACCACGGCGACCAGGATGGCGGTTCTGCGGTTGCTGAGTGCTGATCCGCGGCTTCCTGACGCAGATTTGCCGAAGTGTCTGCTGGCTTCCATTTCACGCGCTCCGTTGAGGTTCCTGGGTGCTATCGGCGTGGTCGAAGATGAACTTGACTGCTGAGAAATCGATTGAAGAGCCGCTCAGCAACCGGCGCCGAGCGGCGGGGCGTTCTGAAAGAACGTCGGCGTCGTCGCGGTCAGCGAGCCCTCGATGCGCATCGTGGCGCTCGCGCCAATCGAGCTGGAGGGACCGCCGGCTGCATCGGAGACGAGCTTGATCCAGCTGAACGGCGCCGAGACCTTGACCTCGATCGGGTCGCCGGACGAGTAGACGGTCCCGTTCGTCGAGGTCTTCGTGTCGTAGACGCAGACGCCGGTGAGCGTCGGCCCACCGCTCGTGGTCGACTGGCATTGCACCCACTGAGAGAGGTAGGTGTCGGTCTGACCGCCGCAGGTCAGCGTTCCGCCGCTGTACACCGCCGCCTCGCGCACTCCGACGTTGGCGATGTTGGTCTCCGCGTTCTGCTGGTTGAGGGCGAGTCCGAAGTCGATGATGCCGAACAGGAACAGCAGGACGAGCGGAATGACGAACGCCAGTTCCACCAGCGCCTGCCCGTGCTCCCCCCTGAGTCTTCTGATCAACTTGCGCACCTTACCCCCACCTATCGGCGTGCACACGACTCGCCTTGACCGCTGCAGCGGCGCGTCAGATCATACGTCGAGGCGGGGCGGTCGAAAAGACCTTCCCGACCATTGCACGGCGCTATTCACGCATGGCGGGGAACAGGATGACCTCGCGGATCGATCGCTGCCCGGTGAGCATCATCGCCATGCGGTCGATTCCGAAGCCGATACCGCCCGTCGGGGGCATCCCGTACTCGAGGGCCCGGATGTAGGCCTCGTCGTAGGGTTGCGCCTCCTCGTCACCGCGCGCCGCGAGCGCCTGCTGGTCCTCAAAGCGCGCGCGCTGGTCGTCGGGGTCGTTCAGCTCGCTGAACGCGTTCGCGACCTCGATGCCGTTGATGAACGCCTCGAAGCGCTCGACCATGCCGGGCCGGCTGCGGTGGCGTTTGGCCAGCGGCGAGATCTCGACCGGATAGTCGAACAGGAACGTCGGCTCGATCAGCGTCGGCTCGACGTGCTTGGAGACGAGCTCGTCCACCAGCTGCGGCCAGGTGTCGGTCTCCGGGACGGGCAGGTCGGCGGCGGCCATCGCCGCCGCGAGCGACTCGCGGTCGCGGTGGCGCTCGATATCGATGCCGGTGCGTGATTCGATCGACCCCGCCAGCGTCTCGCGATGCCAGGGCTTGTCGAAGTCGATCGGCCCGGCGTAGCCGATCTCCCTGGCGACGAACCGCATCAACGCCTCGAAGCGGGCGGCCACGTCGTTGTAATCGGAGTAGGCCTCGTACCACTCGATCATCGAGAACTCGGGGTTGTGCTTCAGCGAGAGGCCCTCGTTGCGGAAATTCCGTCCGATCTCGTAGACGCGCTCGAGCCCGCCGACGATCAGGCGTTTGAGGTACAGCTCGCTGGCGATGCGCAGGTACAGCTCGCGGTCCAGCGCGTTGTGGTGGGTCGTGAACGGTCGTGCGGCGGCGCCGCCGTACAGCGGCTGCAGGATCGGCGTCTCCACCTCGATGAAGCCCTCGGAGTCGAGGAACCGCCGGATGGCGGAGACCATCCGTGCGCGCGTGATGAAGATCGCCCGTGTCTCCTCGTTCGAGAGCAGATCGGCCTCGCGGTGGCGGAAGCGCGCCTCGACGTCGGTGAGGCCATGGTGCTTGTCGGGCGGTGGCCGCAGCGACTTGGCGAGCAGCTCAAACTCCGTCACCCGCAGCGACAGCTCGCCCCGCCGGGAGTTGAACGCGATCCCGTCGACGCCGATCAGGTCGCCGAGGTCGAGGTCGAGCAGGAGCCGCATCCGCTCGGGACCGAGCTCGTCGACACGCGCCTGCAACTGGATCCGTCCGGAGCGGTCCACCAGGTCGAGGAAGGCCATCTTCCCCTGACCGCGCCGAGCGGCCAGCCGCCCAGCGACGCGGTGCGCGGCGGTCGTCTCCTCCCCCACGGCGAGGTCAAGGTGAGCGGCCCGCACCTCCGCGATCGGCTCGACGTTCGGGTAGGCGTACGGGAACGGCTCGACGCCGGCGGCCCGGAGCTCCTCCAGCTTGTGCCGGCGCGCGGTGAAGACGTCGAGTTGTTCCTCGGCGGAGCCCTGCTCGTCGCCTGCGTCGCTCACGGACCCTGCCCAGGGCGCTAGGCGACTTCGATCTTGGAGATCTTCAGCTGTCGCTCGCCCCGCGGCGTGGCCACGGTGACGGTCTCGCCCTTCTTGCGACCGAGCAGCGCCTTGCCCACGGGGGACTCGTTGGACAGCTTCATCTCGGCCGGCTTGGCCTCCGCCGAGCCGACGATCGTGTACCTGTGCTTGGCGCCATCACCGTCGGTGACGTGCACGACGGTGCCCACCCTCACAACCTCGGTGTCGAGCTCCGAGGCGTCGATAACCGTGGCCGAGCGCAGCTTCTCCTCGAGCGTCGCGATCCGCGCCTCGAGCATCGCCTGCTCGTTCTTGGCGTCGTCGTACTCGGCGTTTTCCGAGATGTCGCCGAACTCACGCGCTTCCTTGATCCGTGCCGCGACCTCGCGTCGGCGCACGGTCGACATGTGCTCGAGCTCGGCCCTGAGGCTCTCGAGACCTTCGGGGGTGAGAATGACGTCCTTTGGCATGGTCCAAGTCGTTGTCGATTCGGGACAAAAAAGCCCGCCTGAGCGGGGAGTCCACGGCAGATCTGTGGCGTGGGCGGGAGAGTATAGCCCTCCGCCTGGGGTTCCCTGCGCTACGCCCCGGCAAACACCTATTTTGGTCCGAATGGCTTGATGAGAAACCACCGGTTACCCGGCGCCACCGCGCAATGGCCGGACGAGCGAGGTTCCAGGCTCGGCTATCGCGACAGCAACCCAGTCACCCGACCCAGAAAAACGGAGAGATGGAAACCGGCCTCCGAAAGCCTCCCGCCAGCCACCGCCAGCGCCGCTCCGGCAAGCGCCCGGAGGCAGTAATAGAGCGCGAACCACCAGGGCTCATGCATCCGCATTACCCGGCCGAGCCCCCGCCCGTAGGATCGGGCCATCGACCAGTCCTCAGCCGTGAACCGTCTACCTGACTCGTGGTGCACCGTAATGCTCGGGTCATAAACGACCACGAAACCCAACTCCATCGCTCGGAGGAGAAATTCCGTCTCCTCTCCAGAGCCAAAGGGAGTCCCCGCCCCCAAGCCGAGCGCTTCATCGAAGCCTCCGACCGCCTCCACAACCTCTCGTCGGACGAACAGTGCAGTCGACATAGCGCGTTTCCACACGTTGAATCTGTTCACGCGTCCTCCTCGAGCGTCCCACCTCCCTGCCGCTGCACTCGGCGTCGGTTCGACGACCCGACCGCACAGGCAATCGACCTCAGGCCGCTCGAGGAATGTATCCACGACCCGACCGATCACTCCCGGCGGATACCAGCAGTCGTCATCCGCAAGGCCGAGGAGCGGCGCGGTTGCCTCTCGTATGCCTACATTCCGCGCCCGGCTCAAGCCGCGCGCTGATCGGACCCTGAGGATCTGTAACCGGGCCGAGTGCGTGCTGGCGATGGCGGCAAGGCGGTCATCCTCGTTCTGATCAATGAGGATGACCCTCAGTGAAACACCCGCCTGGGCGTCGAGGGAGGAGAGATACCGGTCAAGTTCGACAGTCCGACCGATCGTGGGCACGAGCAGGTCCAGCTGGATCCGATCGCCGGTGCTCATGACAGCACGCCGACATTACGAAGAACGATGGCGACGGCCCCTTCAACGGGCGCCGGGAGCCCTCGCGTGAGGGCGAGCACCCCGCCGTACGTGATGCTTGCCATCACAGCCACGACTGGAGCCGGCAGCCCCGGCACGAGCGTTATCAGGCCGGCCCCGAGCCAACCGAGCGCATTCTTGGCGAGGAACCGCGGGTTAGGACGCAGCACCCGATTCGCCCTAGTGAGCATCCACTGAGCGACTACGGCAATGAGAAATTCGCCGACAGCGGACGCGAGCGCTGCCCCTCGAGCCCCGCTGAGAGCAATCAGGGCCCCACCCCCAGCGAGCACCGCCACCAGCGCAGCGCCATTGACAACGAGCAGTGACGCCTGGCGCCTGATCACCACAAGCGCCGTGGTCCAAACCACCGAGACGTACGACCCAAGGAGTGAGAGGGCTTGTAGACGGAGCACCCCCGCGGCTGGCGCGTACGCGTGACCGCCAAGCATCTCAACCACCGACCCGGGAGCGACGAGGAGGAGTATCACCAGCCCGCTCGCGAGGAACCACGTGGTTTCCAACGTTGTCTGAAGCACACCCCGCAGCCGTCCGATGTCGTCGACTGATGCGCGAACCATGAGAGGGAACGCTGCACCTACAACGAACGCCGGGATCCCCACCAGTACCTCGATGACCCGGTTAGATGCCGCGAACAATCCGGTTTGCATTGGGCCCGCCACGAGCGAGGTGAGAACGAGCAGCACTCGGAGATACAGGGCACCGAGAACGAGGGCGAGTCCCATCGGTGCCGCCTCGCGCAGGAGGCTCGACCAACGTTCGCGGTTGGGCACCGGCAGTCCCACTGCGCCCCTCGCCACCGCCGTGGCAGCTACCGCGCACCCGCACGCGGCGGCCGCCAGCTGGATTCCGAACAGCTCGGGTAGCGACCCAGCCACCACAACCACAACGACGTTGCCTGCGACGATCGCAACTTGACGGACGACCTCCACCAAAGTGATCGCGCCGAACCGCAGCTCAGCGGCCATCGGGATGGTGAGGCCCAGAGTCACATTCGCCACCACGACGGATAGGCCGAGGATCCCCGTCCCGAGCACCACCGAGCTCGGGTAGCCAGCGACCACACAGAAGAGAACGAGGAGCGCAGCTACGACCGGCGTCAGACACAGGCGGATCCCAATGATGTCCGAGGCCAGGGCCCTCCGAGCAAGGGGGTCAGGGGCCGCGACGTACTCCCGCTGACCGATCAACGTCAACCCGGCGTCCGTGAGTCCGGTCGTTATCGCCCCGAGGGCGATCACCGTCGCGTACCTCCCGTACTCGGCGACTCCGAGGTACCGCAGGACTAGGATGGAAGCGCCAGCGGCTAACCCGCTTCCGACCAGGTACCCAGCAACTCGAACTGCCCCCCCGCTCGCCGCCCGTTCCCCCGCGTTTGGCGCAATGAGGGGATCCTCGCCTCCGGGCGGCTGGCCGATTGTCGACTCGCGCCTGGAGAGCATTCAGGCCCCGCCAGGAGGTCCGACGGCTCGCTCCAACGCGGCCTGATACTGCGCGGCAACCACAGCCGGACGTCGCTCCGACGCGAGCTCGTGAGCTCGCTGCCCGCTCTTCAGCAGCAGTTCATGGTCGCCAAGCATCCGACGGATCCCAGCCGCGAGCGCCTCCGGATCCCCAGGTGGCACGAGGACTCCGCTCGTGCGTTGGACATTCTCGATGACAGCCGTACTGCACCTCGTCGCGACGGTCGGCACCCCCGCCGCGTTCGCTTCAAGAAGGGCGAGCGGGTCCCCCTCGATGCGCGAAGGAAGCACAAACAGGTGAGCGTCCTCGTAGAACGAGCGGAGGCCGCGCTGAAAGCCGACGAACCTGAGGCGATCCGCGCAACCCAGTCGACCGGCCTGAGCCTCGAGATCAGTCCGCATAGGTCCGTCACCTACGAAGGTCCACTCGAAATCGATGTCCTGCAAGAGAGCCGCACCCGCGACCGCGACGTCTACTCCTTTACTCGCGCGAAGCCCGCCGACGGTGAGCAGGTGCATCTTGGCGCCCGTCGGCCATGGCCTCAAATTCCACCCTGGGCCCGGGTTCGGAATCACGGTGATGTGGTCGGGCTGCACTCCGAGTCGTTCCACCGACGCAGCAACGTGGTCCGAAACGGCGATGACACCCGAGCAGTGAGTCAGTGCAGCCCGCATCGCGGGCCACCAGAACACGGGCACGCCCTCGATAGCCGAATATTCGTGTAAGTCGGTATGCACGGTGCCGATAACGGGCCGCGAGGCGAGCTTTGCCGCAAGCGTGGCGAAGAAGGTCGGGGCCCATTCGAGGCCTGCCACGATAACGTCATATGAGCGAGCGGCACGAATGAGGCGGGCGAGCACCCTCGTCCCAGATCGCATGAGCGTTGTCTCGGCCCCTGAGAGGGGAATCACCCGGGGCGAAGCATCAGCGGGGTCAGCGGCATGCTGGCGGGCGTCCTTCAGAAGGATCACGTCGAGCTCGGTGTCAGGCATCGCGGGGGCCAGGATCAGAGGTAGGCGTTCAGCTCCTCCCCCTCGGAGATCGGTGAGCACCCACCCACACCGGATCAAGCCATACCGCGCTTTTCCGCTACCCCGAGGAGGTTGAATTCGGTTGGGATCCCAAAGCCCTCCTCGCCGAGCTCAGCGATCAAAAACGACTTCCAGGCGAGCCGGACGAGCCGTGACGGAATCCACCTGATCCAGCCACGCAGTGTGAACGGCCGGATCTGCTCGCCAGCGACGGCGATCTCGTCGAGCCCAGTTAACGCAAACGCAGATCGGAGCGACTTTTCGGTAAATAACTGTTCGTGGGTGAGGTCGACGTAGCGGAACCGTGCAGCCATGGGCGAGCTGGCGTTCGGGGTCTTGACGATCAACCTTCCGCCGGGCACGAGTGCGTCGCGCACGAGATCCAGGAACGTGAGCAGTTCGTCTCGATCCAGATGCTCAATGAAGTCAAGGGCGAGGATCCCGGTGTATCGGTCCGCTACACCGCTCAGGAAGTCGAAGGCGTTCGCCTGGTTGACCGGGAGGGCATGGTCGCGCGCGACCGCGACTTGGTCCGGACTGAGGTCGATCCCCTCGGTGTTGCGATATCCGGCATCAAGGAGCATCTTGACCGCATAGCCCGAGCCGCAGGCGACATCCAAGATCGCGCCGCCCCGATCAGCCGGCAGGTAGGGCCCGAGTACCTGCCGTAGGACACGTCCATTGTGCGCGTAGCTTGCCGCATCAGCCGGGTTGAGTCGGCCGTATCCGCTCGACTTGAAGTACGAGCCATATAGGCGCCTACGGTACTCGCGCTGCGGCATTGCCGAACCGTACCGCTTGTGACGGCCGGCACGGCCGGCCGTCAGGCGACGGCGCAGGAGAACCCTCTAGGCTCCTCCGCAATGCGGGTGGGCCTTAACCTCGTCTACCTTGTCCCTGGCCAAACGGGCGGGACCGAGACCTACGGCTGGGAACTCGTTTCGGCCCTCATTCGTCTGAAGCCCGACGTCGAGTTCCGCGGCTTCATGAACCGAGAGGTCTCGGCGGCGGCCCTCCAGCGATGGAAGGACCTCCTCCCCATCGAGGTCGTACCGGTCAATGCGACTAACCGACTTGACTGGGTTCGGGGCGAGCAGACTGTCCTGCCGCGGGTAGCCGCGCAGGCGCAGGTGGACCTGATCCACAGCCTGGCCAACACCGCGCCTCTCTGGGGCCCGTTTCGGCGGGTTGTGACGATCCATGACCTTCATCACCGCCTGGTCCCGGACGCTCACCTTGGTTTTCTGCGGTACGGCATGCGAGTTCTCGTCTCCGCTGCCGCGCATCGCTCCGATCGGATCATCGTCCCGTCGGCGAGCACGGGGGCTGATCTCATGGAGCTGCTGCAGGTGCGACCCGACCAGATCGATGTCGTCCCAGAAGGCATCGGCACGACCCAGGGGGACGCCATCCCAGAACACGAAATACGAGATTGGCTCGCTGCCGACGGGCGAAAGATCGTGCTGAGCGTGTCGGCGAAGCGGCCGCACAAGAACCTCAGCCGTCTGATCGAGGCGATGGCTCTCATTCCGTCCGAGCGACGGCCGCTTCTGGTGATCCCGGGCTATCCCACCCCGTACGAGGCGGTGTTGCGGGAACGGGTCACCCAACTCGGCCTCACCGGGGACGTGCGGCTCACCGGTTGGATCGAGCCCGAACGTCTCGAGGGGTTGTACGCCACCGCCGCGTGCTTGGTGTGCGCCTCCCTCCATGAGGGCTTCGGGCTGCCTGTGCTCGAGGCAATGACGCGTGGGGTGCCGGTTGCCTGCTCAATGCGAGGCGCTTTGGCCGAGGTAGCTGGAAGCGCCGCGGTCGCGTTCGATCCCGAGTCTGTCCCGCAGATCGCGGCGGCCATCGAGCGCCTGGTGGGAAACCCAACTGAGGCGGCGCGACTGCGCGAGCTCGGTTATGCGCGCGCCGCTGCCTTCACTTGGACCGCCGCGGCGGAACTGACGCTCGCGTCCTACGAGGCCGCGATGCGCTCGGCCAAGTAGGCCTGGGAGACCGCATCAAGCGAGCTGGCGATCGACAGCCGGCTGGCGTTCTTGTCGAACCATCGAGCTGTCGCCTCTCGGAGGCTAGCCCCCTGCTCGTGGATCCGTACGATCAGTTCAGCCAGCTCGTCCGCGGACACCGAGGAGGCCACGAAGCCGTTCTCGCCTTCGCCGATCAGCTCAACCGCGGCATTGTCCGGACCGGCGACGACGATGCTCGGTGTGCCGTGAGATGCGGCCTCGACAACAACAAGTCCGTACCCCTCGCGGCGGGAGGGAAGGAGGAGACAGAGTGCCCGCGCGAGGGTGGCCTGCACCTCATCCGCATCGATGAAGCCAGGGACCTCGATGACGCCTTGCAGGCCGAGGTCGGCGACACGGTCGAGCACCAGCGCGCGCTCGGGCCCATCGCCGATGATCGATGCCCGCAGATCGGGAATCGTTAGTCGTGCCGCGGCCACAGCGTCCACGAGCGCCGCGGCGCGTTTCTCCGGGATCATTCGGCCGGCAAAGACGACGAGTGACTCCGCGGTCATCGGTGTGTTGGGGGCCGATGCGGCCCCGTCGTACTCACCGGAAAGCACTGTCACGCCGCCGTTCAGCCCAAGCTCATGCAGGCGACCGGCATGCAGATCGGAGAAGCAGAAGGCCCGCTGGGGCACCCGGGCGCACAGCCGCTGAACCTGCCAACCAAGGACGCCTCCGATGCGCCCGAGGTACTCCTCCCAGTACTCCCGCATCCACACCTCGTGCCAATCGACGACCAACCCATAGCCCGAGCGCCCACGAGCCATTGCGGCGCCCAGCACGGAGAAGTAGGGGAAAGATGCGGTGTGGACCGCGTCAAAGCGTCTGCCGTGGCGCCAGAGGAAACGCAGCACCCCGGCGCCGAAGATCAGGGGCGGGAGGATCCGCCGACGGCCCGACGGGGCGTAGAGCGACATGCGTGGGCCCACGGAGCGAACATCCACATCGGGTAATCCCGGAGATTCCCCGCGGTCCCACTGCCGCAGCGTCAGGTACGTGACCTCGTGTCCGTCCGCGACCAGGCGCTCAGCCAGACTCCGGTACCACCGCTCCGCTCCACCCACGGTGTGGGGGAAGAGACAGTCATACACGAGGCAGATGCGCACCTAAGGACCGGCAGATGATCGGCTACGGGTTTCGGCGCAGGCCGAGGATCGAGAGCAGGAACGAGGTGAAGAAGACCTGGATGCCCACGATCAGCAGGGTCGCCGCAACGACCGCCACGTTGTCCTGCGCCAGGGCACCGAAGCCGTGCGAGACCCACCTGATCCCGATCTGGACAACGAGCACGATGCCGACGAGCATGAACATGGCGCCCAGCAGCAGCCCGTGCTCGAGCCGGTAGCGGGCCCGCAGCCGCTCGAACCAGCGGTCTCGGTCGCCCATGAAGTAGACGCCGTAGGCGCGGGCGCAGACCCCCAGCGCGACCACCTGCACCCCGATCATCGTCAGCAACGCACCGGCGATCAGGGCATGGATGTCCCAGGCGCGCCCGAGGACACCGACGTGGAAGAGCACGATCGCCTGGATGACGGCGCCGAACACGCTCATCAGCAGACCGGGCAGGATGAAGAGATGGTTGGGCGAATGCACGAGGAGGAACCGCAGATGCCGCCAACCGTCGCTGAAACTCTCGAGCTTCGACTCACCCCCGCGACGGTGGTAGGTGATCGGGAACTGCCGGATCCTGAGGTTCTCCTTCGCCGCCCGGATCACCATCTCCGACGCGAACTCCATCCCGCCCGCCCGAAGATTCAAGGCCGGCAGGGCGTCACGCCGCAGCGCCCGCATCCCACAGTGGGCGTCATCGACACCCGTGTGGTACAGCAGGTTGAGGAGCCCGGACAGGACCGGATTGCCGATGTAGCGGTGGTGCCACGGCATCGCCCCCGGTTCGATGTCCCCCATCCGGTTGCCCACCACCAGGTCCGCCCCGCTCTGCAGCTCGGCCAGGAAGCGGGGGGCCTCCTCGAAGTCATAGGTGAGGTCGCCGTCGGCCATCAGGATGTATTGCCCTCGAGCCGCGGCGAGGCCCGTCATGTACGCCTGTCCATACCCCCGGCGCGACTCGGTGATCACGGTCGCGCCGGCCGACTCCGCCAAGGCTCCGCTGCCGTCGTCGGAGTTGTTGTCGACGACGATGACCTCACCGCTGATGCCGTTCTCGTCGAGGACCCGCCTGGCGCGGTGCACGCAGTCGCTGATCGTGTCGGCCTCGTTCAGACACGGGATCACGATCGAGAGGGTCATGGGGCTCATGGCGAGCGGCAAACTAGCCGAAACCCTGTCATAGGTTGTGGTCATCGATGACAAACCCTCCCGCCGAGCCGCTGAGGAAGCCGACAGCGCCTCAGATCGCTACCGATCCCCGGATCCCGGTTGTTGTCTTCGGCATCGGCATCGCCGCATTCGTCCTTTACTTCCTGGTCGTCGCCATCCACTTCCGAGGTGGAGGCGACTTCAAGCGTGAAGTGTGGCCCTCGTACCGACTGCTCGTCCACGGGGACATCATCGGATTCATCCAGACCAGCCCCGCCTACGTCGGATCGCTGGTCCTGCGAGCCCCCTTTGCCCTCATCGCCTCGGTATTCGGCGCCGGCACCACGGGCACCTACGACGCGACGGCGCTTCCCTGCGTCGTCGCTCCCGCACTGCTCGCAGGATGGCTGTTCGAGCGTCGGCCGAAGACGGCCACCGGCAGGCCGCGCCGGGTATCCCCACTTGACCTGTTCCTGGTCACTCCGCCGGCGATCATTTCCATCACGCTGGGCCACCCTGAGGACATCCTCGGCGCCGTGCTGTGCGTGGCGGCGGTGCTCCTGGCTCACCGCGGGTCCGCGCGGGCTGCGGGAGTGCTCCTGGCCGTCGCCCTCATCAACAAATCCTGGGCGGTGGTCGTGGCCCCGCTCGTCATCGCGCTGATGCCTCCCGGCAGGCGGCTGGCGGGCGTCAGCTGGACCGTGCTGCTGACGTCGGTCGTGATGGTTCCGTTGCTCGCCATTCGCATTACCGGCGCATCGGGAGCCGTCGGGACCCTCGGTGGCGGAGTCGGCCAGATCTTCCTGGTCCCCCAACTCCTGTGGTTCTTCGGCGCCCAATCCTGGGTCGCCCGTGAGGCGCACATCCTGCTCGTCGCCGTCTGTTGGCTGACGACGGCGGTCTGGTGGTGGTTCCAGGCCCGGGATCCGCGCGAGCGTCCCAGCATCGGGACGACGCTCATGATTCTGGCCCTCGTCTTCTTCCTGCGCGCGGTGCTCGATCCCTGGGACAACGGTTACTACTTCGTCCCGTTCATGCTGACGATCGTCGTCTACGAGGACCTTCGTGGCGGGTTCCCCAGGTTCACGTGGGCCTTCGTCGTGATGCTGCTGGTCTTCGTACCGGCGGCCGGGCTGCTCCACGGGCTCGGTAACAACGGCCATGCCGCCGTCTTCGCGATCTGGGCGCTCGCGAGCATCGCGTTCTTCGGCTGGCGCGCGTTCACCCGCGGGCAGCTGCCGCGGGCCGATCCGCTTCAGCCGGCGCCGAGCGGCGCGAGCGCCTGAGCGCCTGCGAACAGCTCACGCGCCCGCTCAATGCTCTCGGCCTGCTGGAGAGCAGCCTGGAGGGCGGCCTGCTCCACCCGCGTCCCACCGAGCCTCTCGATGTACCACGGGTAGAACTTGCGCAGGTAGCGGTTGGCGCGCTCGGACCCCAGGTGCTCGACCGCACAGTCGAGCACCCAGCCGAGCTCGGCAAGGATCTCCTCGCGCGTCGGCTCGGCATCCCGGCGCCCCACCAGCTGCTCGAACACCCACGGGTTGCCGAGAGAGCCGCGCGCGAGCAGGATCGCGTCCGCGCCGGTCTGCTCAAAGGCTTCGCGGGCGAGCTGCGCCGTCCGCAGGCCGCCGGACAGCAGGACGGGAACGGGCAGTTCCTGCACGAGCTGAGCGGCGAGCGCGTAGTCGGGCCGGCCGGCGTGGCGCTGTGAGGCGTGGCGCGGATGGATCGAGAGTCCCGAAACGCCTCCGCGTTCGGCGAGTTCACGGGCGACGGCGACTCCCTTGCCGTCCCCGGGCCGCAGCCCCGTGCGCAGCTTCACGGTGACCGGCAGGCCACCGCCCCGCGCGGCCGCTCGGGCGACCGCCACAGCGCGACCGGGATCGTCGAGCAGCGCCGCTCCGGCCCCGGTCTTGCACACCTTCGGAACCGGACAGCCCATGTTGATGTCGATCAGGTCGGCTCCGGCGGCTGCGACCCGCTCCGCCGCGGAGGCCATCACGTCGGGATCGGCGCCGAAGAGCTGCACCGACACGGGATGCTCGTCAGGATGGATGCGCAGGAGCTCGGTGCAGGTGCGCTCGTTGCCGTAGTGGACGGCGTGGCTTGACACCATCTCGGAGACGGTGAGTCCAGCGCCGTGTCGTTTGGCCTGCAGGCGTACGAACCAGTTGCCGATCCCGGCGAGCGGGGCCAGGACGATTCGGTTCGGGATCGTGACCCCGCCAAGCTCCCAGGGCTCGGTGAGTGATCGGGGTGGCGTCCGGCTCGGGCTCATCGGGTTCATGGTACGAATCCGGGTATGGAACTCGAGTCGGTGGTCGCGCCGTGGCTGCAGGTGATCCGGGACCAGGTGCCGGGCGTCGAGCTCTTCGACGCCCACACCCATCTGGGCGAGAACGACCCGGACGGCATGCGCCAGAGCCCGGACGAGCTCACCGCGGGGCTGCGCTTCGCCGGAGCCCGGGGATGCTTCGTGTTCCCGATGCACGAACCGGACGGGTACCCCCCGGCCAATGACTTCGTGATCGACGTCGCGGCGGACTCGGACGGTCTGCTCGTGCCGTTCTGTCGGGTGAAGCCCGGGGAGGACGCGATCACCGAGGCTGAGCGGGCGCTCGCCCGCGGCGCGCGGGGCATCAAGCTCCACCCCCGTGCCGAGCGGTTCGCGCTCGACCATCCGGACATCCCGCGGCTGTTCGCGCTCGCGCACGAGCGCACCCTGCCGATCCTCATCCACGCGGGACGCGGAATCCCCGCCCTGGGTGAGCACGTCCTTCGGTGGGCCGGGCAGTACCCGAACACCCGCGTGATCCTCGCTCACGCCGCCGTCTCCGACCTCAGCTGGATCTGGCGCGCCTGCGCCGAGCTCCCGAACGTCCTGTTCGACACCGCCTGGTGGATCTCGCAGGACCTGCTCACCCTCTTCGCCCTTGTTCCGCCGGCGCAGATCCTGTTCGCCTCCGACGCCCCGTACGGGCTCACCGCGGTGTCCGCCGCCGCGCAGCTCCGCCTCGCCCTCCAGGCTGGGCTCACGCCGGAGCAGGTGGCCCTGATCGCCTCCGGCCAGTCGCTGCAGATCGCCTCCCGCGGGCCATTGGCGGTGGCGGGACCGGCCATTGGCGAACGGGAGCGGGCAAGCCATCTCCTGCTCGACCGGGTCGCCAACTTCCTCCAGGTGGGGGCGCTCCTCGAGTTTCGCACCGGTGACGGCAGCGAGATGGTCGCCCTGGCCGAGCTCGCCTGCGACGTGCCGGAGGAGATCGATGACGCACCCATCTTCGCGGCGATCCGGGGCCTCCTGAGCGCCTATGCGACGATCCGCGCCGCCGCTCCGCAGAGCCGTGCCTCCCGCGCCCTCCTGCAGCTCGCCGCCTCGGTGGCGATGTCACCCGACCTGCCGGTCCCCGCCGCGGCGGCCTGACGACGCCCTACCCCGCGTTCCGCTCCCAGATCAGCCGCAGCCCGGTGAGGGTGAGGAACTCGTCCACCTCGTCGATCGTGTCTCGGATGAACGGGTACATGACGGTCGAGAAGCCGCCGGTGGCGATGACGTGGGTGTCCTGGCCGAGCTCGTCGCGCAGACGGCGGACGATCCCCTCCACCTGGCCGGCGAAGCCGAAGGCGATGCCGCTGCGGATCGCCTCGACGGTGGAGCGGCCGATCACGGCTCGGGGCTCGCTGAGCTCGACGTTCGGCAGCTTCGCGGCACGCTCCGAGAGGGCCTCGAGGGAGATCTCGATCCCGGGGGTGATGATCCCCCCGAGGTATTCGCCCTCGGCTGAGACGGCGTCGTAGGTGATGGCGGTGCCGAAGTCCACGACGACGCAGGTGCCCCCCACCTTCGCGTACGCGGCCACCGAGTTGACGAGGCGGTCGGCGCCGACCTCGTGCGGGTTCTCGGTGCGGATCGGCATCCCGGTCTTCAGCGCCGGGCCGACGATGAGCGTCTCGTGCCCGAGGTAGCGCGAGGCGAGGGCGCGCCACTGGTCATAGAGCTGCGGCACGGTCGAGGAGACGATCGAGCCACCGAGGTCGGCGAAGGAGAGGCCGCGCAGCGCGAGCAGGTTGGCGAGGAGCGCCGCGAGCTCATCGGAGGTCGACTCGCGGTTGGTGGCAAAGCGCCAGTGCTCGGACACCACGTCCGAGCCGGGAGCGAAGACGCCGAAGTGGGTCTGGGTGTTCCCCACGTCGACGACGAGCAACCTGGCCTCAGACGGTGGTGTGGACATCCCCTGGGGCGGACGGGACGTTGAGGGGTGGCCCGGCCAGGCGCACGTCCTGACCGCCGCCGAGCGCCGCGAGGGAGTCGCTCAGGCGAGCGCCGCCGGGCAGGGTGAGGTCGGGGTCGAGCTCGAGCAGCGGGACGAGCACGAAGCGCCGGCTCGTCACCTGCTCGTGCGGCAGGCACAGACGCTCCGAAACGTATTCGAGGTCCCCGAGCAGGAGGACGTCGACGTCGATCACGCGCGGGCCGTGCCGCGGGCCACCGGCCGTCCGCCCCACCTCCCGCTCCACCGCCTTGCAGGCGTCGAGCAGCTCCGCCGGACCGTGCGCGGTGTCGATCTCCACGCAGGCGTTCAGGAACTCCGGCTGGTCGAGGATCAGGCCGACCGGCTCGGTGTCGTAGACCGAGGAGGAGCGCAGCACCCGCACGCCGTGGCGCCCGAGCGTGTCGACGGCCGCCTGCAGGTGGGCCCGCCGGTCGCCGATGTTGGACCCGAGCCCGAGGTACCCGGTGTGGCTCACGCCTCCCGCCAGACCTCGACCGACACCTCACCGACGTTGAGCGCGATGGGCGGCTCGGGCTTGGCCGCCTTCACCCAGACGGCGTTCAGCTCGTAGCGCTCGATCAGCCGGTCCGCCACGGCGGTGCAGAACCGCTCGAGCGTCCGGTACTCGCGCTGCTGGGCGACGAGGTTGACGACCTCACAGACCTCGCCGTAATCCACGGTGTCCTCAACCCGGTCGGTGACGGTCGCGTCACAGTCGCCGACGTCCAGGCGCAGGTCGACGAGCAGGCGCTGGCCGATCTCGCGCTCGGCGGCGGTCACACCGAAGTGCGTGTACAGCGAGAGACCACTGACCTCGATCGTGACCTCCGGCTCGGGATGGCCCTCGTCATCCTCGTCGTACTCCTCTTCGTCGAGCTCCTCGGCCTCCTCCGGCTCCTCGGGCTCGAACTCCTCCGGTTGCTCCTGGTCGCTCATCGCGGCGACTCTACCTTTCGAGCGTCGCGGCCGTCACCGTGAGCGCGTCGCGCACCGGTGCGACGTCGTGGACACGGAAGATCCGCGCCCCGTGCGCGTAGGCGATGACGCTGGTGGCGAGGGTGCCGGACAGCCGCTCGTCCACCGGCCGCCCGGTCAGCTCGCCGAGGAACCCCTTGCGGCTGGTGCCGACGAGGACCGGGCGCCCGAGCGCGACAAGCTCCGGCAGGCGACGCAGCAACTCGAGGTTCTGGGCGAGGTCCTTGCCGAAGCTTCCGCCGCCGAAGCCCGGATCGAGGATGATCCGCTCCTCCGGCACCCCGTGGGCGACGGCGAAGGCCATCCGCTCCTCCAGGAAGCTCTTGACCTCGGCGACGATGTCCGCATAGCGCGGCGGGGCGGGCGGCTGATTCGGCGGCTCGCGCATGTGCATCAGGCAGAGCTCGGCCCCGGCGGCGGCGGCCAGCTCGGCGATCTCCGGAGCCGCCCGCAGCGCCGTGACGTCGTTGACGAGCGTTGCGCCCGCCTCGAGGGCGCGCCGCGCGACCTCACCCTTCATCGTGTCGACGGAGATGCGGGCACGGACGCCCGCGGCGACGAGCGCCTCGATCACCGGCACGACCCGGCGCGCCTCCTCGTCGGCCTCCACCGGGTCGGCTCCCGGGCGGGTCGACTCGCCGCCCACGTCGAGGATCGTCGCTCCCTCCGCCTCGAGCTCGAGCGCGTGCGCGACGGCGTCCGCCGGGTCGAAGAAGCGCCCGGCGTCGCTGAAGGAATCGGGCGTCACGTTGACGATCCCCATCAGCGCAAACCGCCGTCCGGCGGCGGGGGCCGCGCCCGGCCACTCGCCGGAGGAGTCGGCGCCGCTCGCGCGAGGATCGACGGACATGGGGTCGGACGGTACTTCACAACTCGTCTTGCCGCGCGAGCTATAAACCCATCTGATGCCGGACCCCGAGCGCCTCACCCGCCGCCAGCTGCTCGCGCGTGCCGGGTACGCCGCCGCCGGGATCGGCGCGGCAGCGGCCTACCCGGCTCTGCCCGCCTGGGCGAGACCCGTGGCGAGCGTGGCGGGACTACGCGGGCCCGGCTCGCTTCCGTTCCCGCACCTGCCGGTCGGCCGCCCGACGCCAGAGCTGCGGCAGATCGAGCATGTGGTCGTGCTGATGATGGAGAACCACTCCTTCGACAACCTGCTCGGCATGGCGCCCCAGCAGCTTCCGGGCCGCGCGCGGGTCGATGGGCTCACCGTCGCGGGCGGCCAGGTGCAGAACGCGAACCCGACGAGCCTCGTCGCGGGGCAGCCGCAGGGTGCGATGGTCGCGGCGACGCTCGCCGGCTCGCCGTGCCAGAGCTCGACCGTCAGCCAGGCGTGGAACGCGTCGCACATCGCCTGGAACAACGGGGCCAACAACGGATTCGTCCAGGCGTCGGGAGCCGCGGCGATGACGTTCTGGGATCGCTCGTACCTCCCGACGACGTACTCCCTCGCCGAGCACTTCCCGATCGGTCAGCGCTATTTCAGCTCGGTGTTGGCCCAGACCTACCCGAACCGGCGCTTCCTCTTCTGCGCCACGGCCTCCGGGATCACGGCGACAAACGAATACACGCTCCGGGTCCCGGCGGCGAACGGGACGATCTTCAACCAACTGCTGCGCCACGGGATCAGCTGGCACAACTACGTCTCGCCGACCGACGGGGCACTGCTCGGATCGCCGCTGATCGTCCCGAACTTCGCCCTCGCACCCGCCTGCCTGGGACGGATGCGGCCGATCGACCAGTTCTTCCGCGACGCGGCGCACGGCCGCCTGCCGGCGTTCTCCCTCCTGGATCCGAACTACCTGGTGAGCTCGGAGGAGGCGCCACAGGACATCCAGGCCGGCGAGCGCTTCATCTCCCAGGTCGTCAGCGCCCTGCTGCACTCGCGCCTGTGGTCGAAGACGGCGCTGTTCATCACCTGGGACGAGCACGGCGGCTATTACGACCATGTTCCGCCGCCCCCGGCCATCACGCCGGACGACATCGCCCCGATCACCGATCCCGCCGCGCTCAGCAACCCGAACGTGCCCCTGCTCCCGGGCGGATATGACCGGTACGGCTTCCGTGTCCCGTTGATCGTCGTCTCGCCGTGGGCGAAGGCCGACTACGTCTCCACCGTCGTGCAGGACCACACCTCGATCCTCGCCTTCCTCGAGCGCAAGTGGAACCTCCCGGCCCTCAGTCGCCGGGACGCGAACGCCCACCCGCTCACCGATTACTTCGACTTCCGCCGTCCCGCCTTTGCCCGGCCGCCGCGGATCGCGGCCCCGCCCGCCCTCGCACCGGGGCTCGCCCAATGCCAGGCGGCGGGCTTCAAGCCACCGCGAGGCACATAACACACGGCGCTCCCGCTGGTGACCAAGCGGGAGGATTGGTCGTCGAGTGCGAGCCGAAAGGAAGCACCAGCCAAGCGTGCTCCGTGAGCGGACTGGCAGTACTTGTCCGAGGGCAAAAGCCCGCCTAGGCTGCTGGCCGTGAGCACTCGGGCAATCACGTTTATGGTGGGCGGCCTATTCACCGTCCTCCGCGTCGCCGCGAGTGTTCGCCACCCGCAACTGTTCCCGGACTCTGAGACCTACAACTGGTTGAACTTCATCGGTGGCCAGCCGCGACTGTGGACTGTGCCCCTGGCGTACAGCCTGCTGCCGACCGCGGCGCTGCGTGAGGCCTTACAGATGGCGCTTGGGGTCGTAGCGTGGGGCGCGCTCGCACGGGCGGTGGCGCGATCCATCGAAAGCAGGCTGGTGGGGTTGATCGCAGTCGGGCTGGTTCTGCTCCTGGGGCTGACACCTCAGATCGCAGTGTGGGATGCAGACATGCTCAGCGAGTCGATCATGGTGTCGCTCACGGTACTGCTCGTTGCCATCGGGTTGGAGCTGGGCCGCGGTCCATCCCTCAGAACGTTGGCGACGGCACTCACTGTGGGGACGCTGTGGGTGTTCGCGAGGCAGGAGAACGTGCTGCTGTATCTGCCCCTGCTCCCGGTTCTTATCGCACTCGCGTTCTGGCGGCTCCGTCTACGCGCCGCGCTCATCGTTTCAGCGGTGCTGCTCCTCGTCGGCGGATGGGCGTCCTACTCCGTGCTGATTGGGCAGTCAGCACCGCCAGCTAACAGCGTGTCAGTCTTCAACGCTGGCGATCTGGCCGTCGGCCGCATCGTGTCCAACCCCGCGATGCGCCGATATTTCCAGCGGGACGGAATGCCAGTGCGCCTGGTCACCGCAGCGGCGCGCCTACCTCAACAAGATCGAGCCGCGGCTTCACTGGTTCGAAACCCGCGGTTCCGGCGGTGGGCAGCAACGCGCTTCAGAGGCGCATTGGCCAGCTGGCTTGCTGGGCATCCGGTGCAGACTCTTGTGGCACCGTTCGGGTCGCTTCTGTCTGCCGTGGCGCTTGTTCCCTTTGATGACGGTACGCCTCGAGCCGTTCTCCCCACTTGGGTGACCGGGCTGGTCTGGACCACCGATCAGCGCGACACCCTGACTGGCCTCCTGCTGGCCGCCGGCCTCCTCGGCGGATGCGCGGCGTTGCGACGTCGCCCGACTCACCTAGCGGTCCTTCTCATCCTTGGCGCCGCAACTTGTGGAGCCACAATCGTCACATTCGATCTCTCGACACAGGATTACGCACGACTGTTCATACCAATCGGGCTGGCGCTCCGGCTGACGCTGCTGCTGGCCTGCGCGCTGGCCGCAGACCGCCTTGTCGCCTCAGGGGGTGCCCCTCGGGGAGTTACGGCGAGCGTCCGGCCCGAGGATCGGCAAGTCGTTCGATCGGGCGCATAGCTCCCCGGCGTCTGGGAGAAGCCTTCAGCGAGGCACTCGGCTCTCGCATCGCGAAGGGTGCCGAAGCCGGACAGTCGCATACGATCCCGCCATGGCAGACGTGGTGGCTCCCGTCCGTTCGCGTCAGGCACGCGAGTTCCAGGTTTCCGGCAACGTCTCGACCGGTTGGTGTCAACTGAGCACCTCCGTACGCCGATAGGGCGGGTGTGGGCGCCGACGCTGCAGAGGTCCAGCCGCCTCCGCGTCCCGCGCGGCGGCGGGTCGGGACATCGTCCCAGGTGGTGACGATGCTGTTGCTGGCCGCCCTGCCGGCGTCGGTCACCCTCGGCCGATTGGTGGCGCACCTCAGGGGTGACAGCCTCGGCGCGGACTTCGTGTTCGGCCCGCGGCTTGGCGCCGAGTGGGTTCTCCGCGGCCTCAGCGCATACGTCACGCCGAACAACCCACTGTTGCGGCACGGCGTTGGCGCCTTCCCCGACTATCCGGCGCCCGGGGTGCTCATCGGCGTTCCGTTCACCTGGCTTTCCGAGCACACCGCGAGCCTGGCCGCGAGCCTCCTCGCGCTCGCTGCCGTGCTGGCGGCCCTGCGTGCCCTCGAGGTCACCGACTGGCGCGTCTACGGCGTCGTCGTCCTGTGGCGGCCGGTGATGCTCGGCTGGGAGTGGGGGAACATCGTGATGTGGTGCCTGTTCGGAGCCGCCCTCTGCTGGCGGTGGCGGGACCGGCCGATGCGGGTCGGGGTCACCCTCGCCGCCATCATCAGCGTCAAGGCGTTCGGCCTGCCGCTGGCCCTCTGGCTACTGGCCACCCGCCGCTATCGCGCCCTCGGAGCAACGATCCTCTGGACATTCATCTTCAACCTCGCCGCCTGGGCGATCGTCGGCTTCCATCAGATCACCGTCTACATCCACATGATGGGCTGGGTGACCGCCATCCTCGAGCGCCGCGGCGTCGGCGTGGTCTCCCTCGTGTTTCAGATCACGGGGAGCATCCCGGCGGCACACCTCACGCTGGCGCTCGCCCTCCTCGCGCTCGTGGCCGCCTCGGTCTGGCGGGGGCTGCGCCGAGATGACAGATCGGCGTACACGCTGGCCATCGCGGCGAGCCTGTTCGCCACTCCGATCCTGTGGCTGTTCAGCTACTCGCTGCTGCTCATACCGCTGGCGCTCACGCGGCCGCGCCTGAGCCCCGTATGGCTGCTCCCGATCCTGCTCGACATCGGCGCGGACACCTCGATGCCCGGGCCCGGAGTGATCCTCCTCTGCCTCGCGGTGGCGACCGCTGTCATCGCCGCGGCGCTCCGCGCTGAGGCCCACCCCGCCGCGGCCGCCGAACGCCGGACGCGCTTCGGCGCCCACGCCACCGCGCCGACTCCTGATCGCGGGTGAGGCGCCGGCCCGGTCCTGAGCGCCGCTACTCCTCGTCGGGCCAGTGCCCGGTGCACCGCAGGTGCTCGCGCGCCTGCTCCTCGCGGTCGCGGTCGACCCGCTCGTCGGCGTTCATCCGCAGCATCCAGCCGAGGAGCCAGACCATCAGGGCGATGACGATGGCCGCGACGCCAACGGCCGAGAGCATCGAACTGGGGTCGGTTCGGGTGGTGACGAAGACGTTTGACTCCGAGGCGTTGTCGCGCACGCCGGAGAGGTGCCCGCCCGAGAGGACGAGCAGCACCACGCCGGCGACGATCAGCCCGAGCGGGAGGCCCCAGCGGACCAGCAGGACGCCGGGCGCAGAGCGCGGGGTACCCGGGCGCCGGAGGATGCCGGCCTCGTGCAGGGTGCCGAGCCAGCGCGGCCGCACCGACCGACGCGGCACGCTCGACCGCCGTGGGACGCTCGGCACTACTCGGCGGCGCCGCCGGCGTAGCCCGGCCGCGGGAAGAGCTTCGGGCTCTCACCGCTGCGCTCGGTCTGCGCGGGCGGGACGGGCAGCTGCGGTGGTGGCGGAGCCTCGGAGCCGAACACCTGCTCCTCGCTGTCGCCGTTCAGCAGCGCCACGAACTGCTCGCGCTCGATCGTCTCGCGCTTGAGCAGGATCTCCGAGATGCCGGCGAGCGACTCGCGGTGCTCGGTGAGGATGTCCCGCGCGACCGCGTGCGCCGACTCGACGATGCGACGGATCTCCAGGTCGATCTCGCGGGCGATCTCGTCCGAGTAGTCGGGCTCGGAGCTGAACTCGCGGCCGAGGAAGGGCTGACCGTGGTCATGGCCGAAGACCCGCGGGCCGAGCTTCTCGGACATGCCGAAGCGCATCACCATCTGCTTCGCCGTCGCGGTGACCTTCTCGAGGTCGTTGGAGGCGCCGGTGGTGATCTCGCCGAAGACGAGCTCCTCGGCGGCACGGCCACCGAGCGTCATCGCCATCGTGTCGAGCAGCTCCGCGCGGGTGGTGAGGAACTTGTCCTCGCCCGGGAGGGAGATCGTGTAGCCGAGCGCCTGCCCGCGGGAGATCACCGAGATCTTGTGGATCGGGTCGCTGTTGGGCAGGTAGTGCCCGACGATCGCGTGCCCCATCTCGTGGTAGGCCGTGATCCGCCGCTCCTTCTCGCCCATCACGCGGGTCTTCTTCTCGGGGCCCGCGATCACGCGCATGATGCCCTCCTCCAGCTCCGTCTGCGTGATCTCACGCTTGCCGCTGCGGGCGGCGAGGAGCGCGGCCTCGTTGACGAGGTTGGAGAGGTCGGCGCCGGTGAAGCCGGGGGTCTGGCCGGCGAGCGCGTCGATGTCGATCTCGCGGGCGAGCGGCTTGCCGCGGGTGTGCACCTCGAGGATCTTCTTGCGGCCGATGCGGTCGGGCCGGTCGACGACGATCTGGCGGTCGAAGCGGCCGGGGCGCAGGAGCGCCGGGTCGAGGATGTCCGGACGGTTCGTGGCGGCGATCAGGATGATGTTGTCCTTCATCTCGAAGCCATCCATCTCGACGAGCAGCTGGTTGAGCGTCTGCTCGCGCTCGTCGTGACCGCCGCCCAGGCCGGCGCCACGGTGGCGGCCGACGGCGTCGATCTCGTCCATGAAGATGATGCAGGGGGAGTTCTGCTTCGCCTGCTCGAACAGGTCGCGGACGCGCGAGGCGCCGACGCCGACGAACATCTCGACGAAGTCCGAGCCGGAGATGGAGAAGAACGGCACGCCCGCCTCGCCGGCGACGGCGCGCGCGAGCAGCGTCTTGCCGGTGCCGGGGGGCCCGTAGAGCAGCACGCCCTTCGGGATGCGGGCGCCGAGCGCCTGGAACTTCTTCGGGTTCTCGAGGAACTCCTTGATCTCGTGCAGCTCCTCGACGGCCTCATCGACGCCCGCCACGTCACGGAAGGTGATCTTCGGCGAGTCGACCGACATGCGCTTGGCCCGGGACTTGCCGAACGACATCACCTTCGAGCCGCCACCCTGCACCTGGTTCATCAGGAACAGCCAGAAGCCGATGAAGATGACGAACGGCAGCAGGTAGGTGAGCAGCGAGATCCAGCCGCTGGTCGAGGTGTCGTTGACCTGAAGGGCGCTGTACCCCTCGTTCTTGGTGACGTCGTTGATGATCTGCGAGACGTAGCCGTTCGGGTAGCCCACCGAGTACCGCTGGCCGTCGGGCAGCACGACGCTCATGCTGTTGTTCTTCTGGTCGAGCGTCACGTACTTGACGCCGCCCGAGTTGATCAGGGAGATCGTCTGGCCGAAGTTCGGCACCTTGGTGTTGCCGTTGTTGCCGACCAGCTTCGACGCGAAGAAGGCGAGCACCACCACGATCAGGATGGGGAAGGCAGCGCTCTTGAAGAAACGACTCATGTTCGGGCCTCACTCCTGGTTGCCGCCGATTCGGCTCTTGCGACGCTCAGGCGGGGAAGGCCAAGCGTAGCATTCGTCAACGGCCGTCCAAACGGGGCAATTCGCCGCCCACTCGGGGAATCCGAGGCGTCCGGGGAGCTACTCGGTGGCCGACTCGGTGAGGACCGCGACGTACGGCAGGGCGCGGTAGCGCTCGGCGTGATCCAGGCCGTAGCCGACGACGAAGCGGTCCGGGATGTCAAAGCCGACGTATCGAGCCTCGAGGTCGACCTCGCGGCTCACCGGCTTGCGCAGCAGCGCGCAGACCTCGAGCGACGCCGGCTTGCGGCCCGCCAGGTTGCGCAGCAGATACTGCAAGGTCAGCCCGGAGTCGACGATGTCCTCCACGATCAGCACGTGGCGGCCCTCGATCGCGGCGTCGAGATCCTTGAGGATCCGCACGACACCCGATGACTTCGTCGAGGACCCGTACGAGGAGATGGCCATGAAATCGACCTCGCACTCGATGCTGAGCGCCCGCATGAAGTCGGCGACGAAGAAGATCGCACCCTTCAGGACGCCGATCAGGAGCAGATCCCTGCCGGCGTAGTCACGGGAGACCTCCGCGGCGAGCTCCTGCACGCGGCGCTGCAGCGCGTCCGACTCGACGATCACCTCGCCGAGGTTCAGGTCCTGCGTCACGCGCCGGCCCCCTCGCTGCAGTGCGTGTCTCCGCTGGCCGCCACTTACCCGTCAGTGTATGGCCCGCGGACGATCTCGGGCGTGTGGCCGAAGCGCAGGATCCCCTCGGTGACGGTCGCGCGCACCCCACCGGGCAGGTCGAGGTGCGCGGTCCCGACCTCGCGCAGCGCGAGCAGGTCATCGAGCCGGCGGCCGGTCCCCGGCGCCGGCCGGCCGGCGACCGCGTCGGCGAGCCGCTGGACGATCAGCCGCGCGAGCGCGGGCGGCAGCGCGCGCAGGCGGCGCAGGCGGATCTCGGCGCGGCCGCCGAGCTCGGCGTCGACGAGCTCGTCGAGCACCTCGGCCTCCGCCCGCAGCGTCTCGACGAGCGCCAGCACGTTGCGCTCGGCGGCGGGGTGAACCTCGCGCAGCGCCGGCACGAGCCCCTGGCGGATCCGTCCGCGCGCGTACGCATCGCTCGTGTTGGACTCGTCGTCGCGCCAGGCGAGACCGCGCTCCCGGCAGTACGCCGTCGTCTGCTCGCGCGTGATCGCGAGCAGGGGGCGCACGATGTTCCCCTCCCGGGGCCGCATGCCCAGGAGGGCCCGGCGGCTCGGCGAGGAGGCGAGCCGGTAGAGGACGGTCTCGACCTGGTCGCTGGCGGTGTGTCCCGCCGCGATGTCCGCCGCGCGCGAGAGCGCGAGCAGCGCGGCGGCGTCGTAGCGCACCTCCCTCGCCCACGCCTGGAGGTTCCCGACCAGCGGCCGGCGCGCCCGCTTGACCGACAGCTCGACGCCGAGGGTGGCGCAGAGCGCGCGGCAGTGCGCCTCGTCGGCGTCGGCGTCCGCCCGCAACCCGTAGTTGACGTGCAGCGCCGTGACGGCGGCGGGCCCGCAGACGCTCGTGGCGACGTCGAGCAGGCAGGTCGAGTCGCGCCCTCCCGACAGCATCACGACGACCGGGTGGCCCGCCGCGAGCAGCCCCTCCCCGCCCACCACCTCACGAATCTCCGCCACGACGCTCATCGGCCGGCCGTCACAGTCGCCGCCATGCCCGGCGAGTCTATGGTGGTCGGTCCCGCGGGCGCGCCGCGCGGGCGGGCACTACGCTCCCCGCGGTGCGCGATCTGATCCATCTGCACCAGACCGCCCCGCTCGCCGAGCGGGTGCTGCTCCCGGGCGACCCCGGTCGCGCGCTGCGCCTCGCCCAGGCGCTGCTCGAGGTGCCGAAGATGCTCAACCACAACCGGGGCCTGTGGGGGTACACGGGCACCGCCCCGGACGGCGCCCCGCTCAGCATCCAGAGCACGGGGATGGGCGGGCCGAGCGCGGCGATCGTCGCCACCGAGCTGATCGAGCTCGGCGCCCGCCGGCTCGTGCGGATCGGGACCTGCGGGAGCCTCGGCCCGGCGCTCGAGCCGGGCCGGCTGCTCGTCGCCGACCCGGTGCTCACCGACGACGGCGCGAGCCGCGCCCTCACCGGCCTGGCCCGCCTGCAGCCGGTCCCCGCCCCCGGCGCCGTGAGCGCTGCTCTCCGAGCGGCCGGCCGACGGTTCGACGCGGCCACCGGCCCCGTCGTCTCCGCCGACCTCTTCTACGACTCCGATGACCAGGTGGCGGCCTGGCGCGCGGCTGGCGCGGTCGCGGTCGAGATGGAGGCGGCCACGGTGCTGGCCGTCGCCGGCCGCCACGACGCACACGCCGGGTGCGTCCTGCTCGTCTCCAACCTCGTGGGGACGGACTCCTACCTCGCGCCCGAGGCGCTCCAGGCGGCCGAACTCGAGCTCGGCCGGCTCGCCATCGCCGCGCTCAGCTGACGGCGCACGCGCCTCAGCCGGTCGCGCTGAACTTCTTGTCGAGCCGCGTCAGGGTCCGGTCGATGGAGGCGAGGCGCTTCTCCATCTTCTCCATCCGCTGCTCGAGCGCGGCCGTCTCGCGGGAGTGGTCGAGCCGATCGGAGATCCGCTCGAGGCCCTCCTCGAGCCCCTCGATCCGTTGCGAGACCGAGCGCAGCCGCCGGGTGAGGCGGTCGATGTCGGCCGCGGAGGGCAGGTTGAGCGCGCTCATGGCGATCTCCTGCGCCCGGGTCGCCCGCTCGCGGGCGTCGAAGGCGGCGGAGAGGGTGCCACTCAGCAACGGGTTCTTCAGCAGGTCCTGAGCGAGCTTGCCGATCGCCTCCTCGCCCTGCCGCGTGACCCGTCCGCGGATGCCGTTCTGGTCACCGTTCATGGTCTCTCAGGGTAGCGGTCGCGCGGCCCGCCGCACGGGCGCGCGCGGCCTCAGGCCGCCGCGTAGCGCGGCGGCGGCAGCGTGTGCGCGAGCGGGCCGGGCCGCCCGAGGTGAAAGCCCTGCCCGAACTCGACGCCGAAGTCCCGGAGCATCTCGACCGTCGCCTCGTCCCCGACGAACTCCGCCACCGTCTGCGCCCCGAGCCCCTTGGCGATGTCGACGACGGCCCGGACGACGACCTGGTCGGAGCGGGTGGCCGTCATCTGGCGGACGTATTCACCGTCGATCTTCACGTAATCGAAGTTCAGGTGCTTGAGGTAGGAGAAGGAGGCGAAGCCCGAGCCGAAGTCGTCGAGCGCCACGTGGCAACCGAGCGCCCGCAGGTCCCGCGCGAGCTCGCCGGCGCGCGCGATGTTGCCGATCGCCGCCGTTTCGGTGACCTCGATCACGAGCGCGCCCTCCGGGATCGGGCGGGCCGCGAGCATCTCGGCGAGGTCCTCGGCCAGGGCGACGTCGTTCATCGTCAGGCCGGAGAGGTTGACGGCGAGGCGCAGCTGACCGCCGGCGCGATGGTGGTCGTGCAACAGGGTGACGGCGCGGCGCAGCACCCAGCGGTCGATCTCCCCCATCACGTCGAAGCGCTCGGCGTTGTGCAGGAAGGCGGCCGGGGCGATCAGCTCGTCGCGCTCGTTGCGCAGGCGCAGGAGCAACTCGTACCACGGCTCGGGCTCGGCGCAGATCGGGCGGATCGGTTGAGCGTGCAGGACGAAGCGGTCGCGCTCGAGCGCGTCGCGCAGCCGCTCCAGCCATGAATCGTGCCGCGTGAGGACCTGTCGCCGGTTGGTCCCGCGGCGGTACACGCGGTAGCCGTCGCGGCCGGCCGCCTTGGCCTCGTACATCGCGTTGTCGGCCTCGACGATCAGCTCCTCGCTCGTGCGCTCGATCGCGGCGTCGAACGTCGTCACGCCGACCGAGGTGGTGACACGGGCGTGCTGGAGCCCGTGGATGACGACGCCGTGCTGACGGATCGCCTCGATGATCTTCTGCGCCACGGCGACCGCGTCGGCCTCCTGCACCTCCTGGAGGATGATCGCGAACTCATCCCCGCCGACGCGGGCGACGACGTCGGTGGCGCGGACGCTCGAGGCGAGCACCCCGCCGACGCGAGCGACGAGCTCGTCCCCGACCGGGTGTCCGAACTGGTCGTTGACGTGCTTGAAGCCGTCGAGGTCGAGGAGCAGCAGGGCGCCGGCGCGGTCGTACCGCCGGGCCTCGGCGAGCACGCGCTGGAGCTCGCTCTCGAAGCGCTGGCGGTTGGCCAGCCCGGTGAGCACGTCGTGGTCGGCGATGTGGCGGAGCTGTTCCTCGAACTGCTTGCTCTCGGAGACGTTGATGCACTGCGCGACGCAGTACCGGGGGCGCGCGTCGCCCTCCTCGGGGATGGGGGTGACCGAGATGAGCATCGCGATCTCATGGCCCGCCCGGTGCACGTAGCGCTTCTCGAACGTCACGCCCTCGCCGAGCGCGAGCTGGTCGATCGCCTCGTCGGTCGCTTCGACGTCGTCGGGGTGGGTGATCGACGCGACGGGCATGCCGTCGAGCTCCCCCGGCGCGTACCCGACCAGGTCGTTGAGGGCCGGGTTGGTCTGCAGGAACCGGCCGCGGGCATCCCCGTGCAGGCCGGTGATCGCCACGCCGATCGGCGCGTGCTCGAACGCCGCCTTGAAGCGGCGCTCGGCCTCCCGTCGAGCCGCGTCCGCCGCACGGGACTCCGTGACGTCGCGGGCCGTGCCGATGAACCCGACGATCTCACCGCAGTCCTTGCGCAGGGCGGTGACGGTCAGCGACACGGTCAGGGTCGAGCCGTCCTTGCGGACGTAGGTCCAGTCCCGGGTCTCGGGGCGACCGGCGCGGGCGGAGGCGACGAGGACCTCGAGGCCCGGGGCGAGCCCGAGCTCAGCCGCGCGGCGGGCGAGCTCGCCGGCGTCGTGGTAGGCCTGCGGGGTGTGGCGCCCGATCATCTCGGCCGCAGTGTACCCGAGCATCAGCTCGGCGCCGCGGTTGAACACCGTGATCCGGCCCGCCGTGTCGACGGCGACGATCGCGATCTCGGTGGCGGCGTCGAGCACACCGGCGAACAGGTCGTGCGTCGCCACGGTCTCGCGCTCGAGCGCGCGGGCGTCGGTGACGTCCTGCACGGTGCCGACGAGCTTCACGCCGCCGGCGGTCTCGACGCGTCGGGCGCGCGAATGCAGGTGCCGGACGGCGCCGTCGGGGCGCAGGACCCGGTACTCCACCTCACCGGGCTCCCCCGTGCGCAGCACCTCCTCGTGCAGGGCCTCGTAGGCGGGCAGATCGTCGGGGTGCACGAGCCGGCGAAACGGCGAGGAGTCGCCGGCGGGGATCCGCTCCGGCCGCAGGCCGAAGAGCTCATACACCTGGTCGGTCCACGTGGCTCGCCCGGTCGCCTGGTCGATCTCCCAGCTCCCGATCCGGGCGATCGCCTGCGCCTCCTCGAGCAGCGCCGCCGCCGGCGTGCGCATCCGCGGGCCCTCGCGGACGTCGGTGAGCTCCGTGCTCATGACGCAGGCGCCGACCACCTGCCCGTCGGCGTCACGCAGCGGAGCGACGGTCACCTCGACCGCGACGAGGCTCCCGTCGCGCCGGCGCCGCACGCCCTCCGCCGGCGCGATCACCTCGCCGCGGAGCAGGCGCGGGTTGGCGTCGCTCATCTCGGCGACCTGCCAGGGCTCCGGGAAGATGAGGTCGGCCCGTCGGCCGATCACCTCCTCCGCCCGGTAGCCGTAGAGGCGCTCGGCGGCCACGTTCCAGTGCGTGATCGTCCCGTCGAGGGTCCGCCCGATGATCGCGGCCGGGGAGGCGTCGAGGAGGCCGCGCAGGAGCTCGAGCTCACCGCACTCGGTCGCGGGCGCGCCGGCGCCCGCCGACCCCTGCGGCTCACTGCCCACGGACATGCGATCGGTCCTGGCCCATGCCCGCGTCATCGGCCGCCGTGGACGTGCCTTGAGGGAGCCGGGGCCGCGCCGCCGGGGGACGCGCAGCCCCCGCGAGGGCCACCCGGAGGGAGCTTGACAACCGATGCATAACGATATATCTTTGACGCGTCGTGATAACACCGAAAGGAACCAACACATGAAACGCGACCGTTTCTTCTCAGATCGCCCGGACTTCGGTCCGGGACCACACGGATGCCGCAGCGGCGGCGGACCCGGCCCAGGGCATCGCGCCCGGTGGGCCGGCCCGGGGTTCGGGCCACAGGGATTCGGCCCCGGCGGCTTCGGCCCCGGCGGGCCGGGCGGGCCGCGCCGGCGCCGCCGCGGGGATGTCCGCCTCGCCCTGTTGATGCTGCTCTCACTCGAGCATCCCCTCAACGGCTACCAGCTGATGCAGGGGCTCGAGGAGCGCAGTGACGGCCGCTGGCGGCCGAGCCCCGGCTCGGTCTACCCGGCCCTGCAGCAGCTCGAGGACGAGGGGCTGATCCGCTCAGCGCAGACCGAGGGGGAGTCCGGACGGGCCTTTGAGCTCACCGACGCCGGCCGGGCCCATCTCGCCGAGCGCGGCGAGCAGCGCGCGCCATGGGAGCCCGGGCCCGAGGAGGGTGGCGGCCAGCGCGCCCGGTTCCGCCACACGATCGGCGGACTGGCCCGCACAGCGGCGCATGTCTTCCAGGACGGCACGCCCGAGCAGGTGGACGAGGCGCTGACCATCCTCGAGGACGCGCGCCGGCGGCTCTACCGCCTGTTGGCGGGCGACGACGAGTCGTAAGCTCACAGAGATGGGAGCGACCGCCGAACCCGCCATCAGCGTCAGCCGCCTGACGAAGCGGTTCGGCGACTTCGACGCCGTCAAGGGCGTCAGCTTCGAGGTTGGGGTCGGGGAGGTCTTCGGCTTCCTCGGCCCCAACGGCGCCGGCAAGAGCACGACGATCAACATGCTCTGCACGCTCCTGAAGCCGACGTCCGGCCACGCTCGGGTCGCCGGCCACGACGTGGTCACCGAGCGTGACGACGTGCGACGCAACATCGGCCTGGTCTTCCAGGATCCGACGCTCGACGGGTACCTCACCGCCGAACAGAACCTCAAGCTCCACGCCGAGCTCTACGGCGTGCCGGGGAACCTCGTCCGACCGCGAATGGAACAGGTGCTGCGCATGGTCGGCCTGCTCGACCGTCGCGACGGTCAGGTGATGACGTTCTCCGGCGGCATGCGGCGGCGACTGGAGATCGCGCGCGGACTGATGCACTCACCGCGGGTGCTGTTCCTCGACGAGCCGACGATCGGACTCGATCCCCAGACCCGCCGCTCGATCTGGACCTACATCCGTGAGCTGCAGGAGCGCGAGGAGATCACGATCTTCATGACCACCCACTACATGGATGAGGCGGAGTGGTGTGACCGGATCGCGATCATGGACCAGGGAGAGATCGTCGCGCTCGACACGCCCGAGACCCTCAAGGCGGGCGTCGGCGCCGACCGGGTGACGCTCCAGACCGACGACGACGCCGCGGCGATCGAGGCGCTGCGCGACCGCTTCGGCCTCGAGGCCAAGATCGTGGAGGGCGCCGTGACCTTCGGCGTCCCCGGCGGGGAGCAGTTCGTGCCACGCCTGTTCGCCGAGCTCGCGGTGCCGATCCGCAGCGTGAGCGTCTCCCGGCCGACGCTCGACGACGTCTTCATGTCGTTCACCGGCTCGACGATCCGCGACGCCGAGGAGGATCCCTCCAAGCACCGCAACCGGGTGATGATGCAGATGATGGGAGGCGGCAGACGATGAGCACGACCAAGGAGCCGACGCGGCTGACGGCGGGCGCCGACGAGGCCGCCAGCGACCTCTCGACGCTCGTTCGCGTCCACGTTCCGAGGCGCACGTTCGCCTCCGAGCTGCGCGCGATCAAGATCGTCTGGCGACGGGAGCTGATCCGCTTCATCAACGACCGGATGCGGATCGTCACCTCGCTCGTGCAGCCCTTCCTGTTCCTGTTCGTCCTCGGCGGCGGCCTGCAGCAGCTGGCGAGCGCCGGCACCCACGGGGTCGACCTCAAGACGTTCATCTATCCGGGCATCCTCTGCATGACCGTGATGTTCACGGCGATGTTCTCGGCGGCGTCGATCGTCTGGGATCGGGAGTTCGGCTTCCTGCGCGAGATGATGGTCGCGCCGGTTCGCCGCAGCTCGATCGTGATCGGCAAGTGCCTCGGCGGCGCGACCGTCGCGGTGTTCCAGGGCGTGGTCGTGCTCGCCATCGCCGGGCTGGTGCACGTGCCCTATGACCCGGGCCTGATCTTCGGCGCGCTCGGCCTGCAGCTGCTGCTCGCCTTTGCCATCACCGCGTTTGGTCTCAGCGTGGCGATCCGGATCAAGCAGATGCAGTCGTTCATGGGCGTCATGCAGATGATCGTGATGCCGATGTACTTCATCTCGGGCGCGATGTTCCCCGCCTCCGGCCTACCGACATGGCTGACCGTCCTCAACCGGATCGATCCCCTCGCCTACGCGGTCGACCCGATGCGGCGGCTCGTCTTCTCGAAGCTGAACATCTCCCCCCTCGCGCGCCACGTGCTCGATCCGGGCCTCTCCTGGTGGGGGTGGCGGATGCCGGTGCTGCTCGAGGCGGCCGTCATCCTCGTGCTCGGCCTCGCGCTGCTCGGCGTCGCCATCTGGGAGTTCTCGTCGACCGAGTGACCACCCGCCGTCATGGACGGAGGTGGCGCGGCGCCACGGTGGGCTG